>NZ_JCANUT010000062.1:0-21720 GCF_059569095.1 Propionivibrio pelophilus DSM 12018
GATTTGGCGAAGTTGACGAGGCGGTTGGAGATGCCGCCGACTTCCATCAGGTTGCCGGCAAGGATGAAGAAGGGAATGGCGCCCAGGGCGAACTTGTCGATCGCGGAGAAGATTTCCTTGGGCACGATCAGCATGGGAATGTTGGTGAAGAGATGAATCCCCGTCACGCTGGCGAAGCCGATCGAGATGGCGATCGGGACGCTGAACGCGAAGAAGATGATCATCGAGACGAACATGGCGGCGGTCATGGGAGTTCCTTGTGCTTACGGTGGTAACAACGGACGCGTGTTGTTTTTGTCGTCGGCTTATTGTTGGGTTTCGAGGTCGGCGTGGCGCGGGTCGAGGAAGTTGGCGATGGCGGCGATGATGGCGAAGAAGGCGCCGACCGGGAGGGCGGCGTAGCCGACGCTCATGGGCAGGAATTCCATGCCGCCGATTTCCTGGAAGCGGGTGCGCCAGGCGATGTCGATGCCGTACCAGACGAGGACGCCCAGGAAGAGTACGGAGACGACGGTGATCAGGAGGTGCAACGGGCGACGGAAGCGGCCGCTGAGGCGGTACATGAGGTCGACGCAGACTTGGGCGCCTTCGCGGAAGGCGACGACGACGCCGAACATGACCATCCAGATGATGACGAGACGGATGGCAATTTCGCTCCAGGTGGACGGCGTGCCGAAGATGAAGCGGATGAGGACCTGGTACATGCCGAGCGCGGAGGCGAGTCCGAGCAGGAGGCAGGCCAGGACGACGATGACGGCGGTGAGCCGCCGTTCGATGGCGAGGAAGCAGGTTTTCATGGGTGAGCTCCGGCCGGGGCCGTCCCTCTTCAGGGGCAGCCCGGCTGTTTCTGCGTTGGGAGACTTGTTGTTTTGCCTTCCGTCGTCAAATCACCCGTGACGGTGTCGGGTCACGGGTGATTTTTGTCAACGGAAGGGGTGGTGCGGATCCGGTACGTCGCTTATTTGACGTCCATGATCTTCTTGATGTTGGCTTCGCCGAATTCCTTGTTGTAGCTGGTGTAGGCGGAGGCCACAGCCTTCTGGAAGGCGGCGTTGTCGACCTTGGTGATGACTTCGGTGCCGGCCTTGGTCATGACTTCGATGCCCTTGGCTTCGTCGTCGTTGACCTTCTTGCGGTTGGCGGCCAGGGCGATCTTGGCGGCTTCCTGGAAGGCGGCCTTGTCGGCGTCGCTGATCTTGTCCCACAGGCCCTTGTTGATGATGAGCAGCGCCGGGGAGTAGACGTGCGAGTCGAGGGTGACGTATTTCTGCACGGTGTAGAGCTTGTTGGCGAGAATCACCGGGATGGGGTTTTCCTGGCCGTCCACCGTACCGGTCTGCAGAGCGGTGAACACTTCGTTCATGTTCATCGGGGTCGGCAGCGCGCCCATGGCCTTGAAGGCTTCCATGTGCACCTTGTTTTCCATGGTGCGGATCTTCAGGCCCTTGACGTCGTCCGGGGTCTTGACCGGCCGCTTGCTGTTGGTGATGTGCCGGAAGCCATTCTCCATCCAGCTGATGGCGACCAGGCCCTTGGCCGGGAATTTGGTGAGGATGTCTTGGCCGATCTGTCCGTCAAGCACTTTGCGGGCGTGCTCGTAGTCACGGAACAGGTAGGGAATGTCCACGATCCGGGTCTCGGGAACGAAGTTGCCGACCGGACCGGTGGAGGTGATGATCATGTCTTGCGTGCCGAGTTGGACGGCTTCGAGCATTTCGCGCTCGCCTCCCAATGCCCCCGACGGGAAGTATTGCAGTTTGTAGCGCCCGTCGGTGCGCTTGGCAATCTCGTCGCCAAACGTGGTCACGCCCACCCCGTAGTGCGAGTCAATGGTGTTCGTCCAGCCAATCTTGAACACCGTCTGCGCCTGCGCCGATACCACCAAACCAAAGCCCACCAGCAGCCCTGCCACTATCTTCGTTGCTTTCATCTGTCTTCCCTCTCTAAAAATGCCAGCCCAGCTCTTCAGACAACATCGCCTAAATCACTAAAACCAGCGATGAACAACTGCCTTGATCGTTTCTATTATCTACGCCCCGTCTTTGAGCGGAGCACTCCTTAAAAAAGTTGTCATACAAGATTACATATGATAACTTTCAATTAGTAAAACATAGAAACGGATCAATTACAACATCCGTAAATAAAAAACTGACGGGGTCAGAACAATGGCATCCACACCTGAATTCAAGGTCGAACGGATCACAGCGACCGGTACGCTCACCGATCGCGTCTTCAATGCATTGACGCAATTGATCAATGGGGAAGATTTCCCGCCGGGCGCGCGTTTGCCGTCAGAACTGAAGATGGCCAGCCGATTCGGCGTCAGTCGAACGGTTATCCGCGAGGCCGTTTCACGCCTGAAATCAGAAGGACTGGTCGAATCGCGCCAGGGCAGCGGTGTTTTCGTCCGCGACCGCAACATGCACGCACCGTTCCGCATCAACCCGAGCATCATGGATTCGATCCAGTCGGTGCTGCAGGTCGTCGAACTGAGAATGTCGCTGGAAGGCGAGATCGCCGCCCTGGCGGCCAAACGTCGCACACGGGAGCAGATGGCGGCAATCAAACGAACTCTGAAACAGATCGAGCTCGACGAAGAATCGGGAAAGAACGGTGTCGATGCCGACATCGTTTTCCATCGGAGCATCGCCGAGGCGACGGGCAATCCGCACTTTCTCGCCCTGATTGAGTTCCTCTTCAACTTCCTGACCAAGGCAACGCTGATCACCCGCAGTTACGAAGCAACCCGGGCCGCCTTGTCGCTACAGGTCAAGGAGGAACATCAACGCATCGTCGACGCCATTTCCCGCCAGGATGCCGACGCCGCCCGCGCTGCCGCACGCGAACACATGGAAGGCGCCTCGCGCCGCCTCGGCTCGGTCGACCTCAAGCTTTTCATGGCGAAAAACGGTTACGAGAGGGCCGACTGAAAACCGGGTGATTCAGCAAAAACCGGGGTTCCGGGAATATCGGACAAAAAAAAGCCTCGCTGCTCGGCGAGGCTTTTTTTAACCCGAAGGGGGCTTTTATTTAAGCTTGGTTTCCTTATAAGCCACATGCTTGCGGGCGACCGGATCGTATTTTTTGATTTCCAGTTTCTCCGGCGTCGTCTTCTTGTTCTTCGTCGTCGTATAGAAGTGACCCGTTCCAGCGGTCGATTCGAGCTTGATCTTTTCACGCATGGCTAGGCTCCTTGTTAGATCTCGCCACGTGCGCGCAGGTCGGCGAGCACGACGTCGATGCCGTTCTTGTCGATAACGCGCAGACCGGCATTGGATACACGCAGGCGTACCCAGCGGTTTTCGCTTTCGACCCAGATACGACGGTACTGCAGGTTCGGGAGGAAGCGGCGCTTCGTTTTGTTATTGGCGTGGGAAACGTTGTTCCCAACCATCGGGGCTTTACCCGTCACTTGGCAGACACGTGCCATGATCGTTACTCCAGTTGGTCTCGGGGAGAAAGGCGGGGATTTTATCCCGAACCCCGCGGCAAGTTCAAGACTTTTTTGAATTCGGATGTTATATGAGACCGCGTTCGGCAAACGACAACGGCGGTGATTGACCGGCCACGACGAAGTGATCAAGCACGCGAACGTCGACCAGCGCCAGCGACTGTTTGAGGCTGCGCGTAAGCGTTTCATCGGCGGACGAGGGCTCGGCCACGCCGGAAGGATGGTTGTGCGCAAATACAACAGCCGCCGCGTTTTGTGCCAGCGCCCGCTTGACGACTTCCCGAGGATAGACGCTGGTTTGCGCCAACGTCCCGCGAAACAGTTCTTCCGCGGCCAGCAGGCGATGCTGCGAATCGAGCCAAAGCGCGAAGAACACTTCGTGCAGGAGCCCGGAGAGATGCAGCTGCAGATAGTCGCGTACCGCCGAAGGACTCGAGAACGCATTGCGCTCCCTCATCGGTTCAGCAAGCGCCCGCCGCGCCATTTCCAGCACTGCCTGCAACTGGGCGTACTTCGCCGAGCCCATGCCGGGAATGGACGAGAAAGCCGATTGGCTCGCCGCAAACAGTCCATTGAGACTGCCGAAGTGACTGATCAACTGGCGCGCCAGATCGACCGCGCTCTTTCCCTTCACGCCGACACGGAGAAAAATGGCCAGCAACTCGGCGTCAGAGAGGCTGGCCGCACCGCGGGCGAGCAGCCGTTCCCGCGGACGCTCGTCCTCCGGCCAATCGGTAATTGCCATGAAATGATCTCGGTTAGAATGACCGACCGGCATTCTATCGGGAAATCCATATGGAATTAAAAGGAAAGCGGATCGCGCTCGGGATCACCGGCGGGATTGCCGCTTACAAGGCCGCAGAACTGGTACGTCTGCTGGTCAAACAGGGCGCTTCGGTGCAAGTGGCCATGACCGACGCTGCGACGCATTTCGTGACGCCGACAACGTTTCAGGCACTATCGGGAAATCGCGTCTTCACCGACCAGTGGGACTCCAGCGTCGCCAACAGCATGGCGCACATCAGTTTTTCACGCGAGGCCGACATGCTGCTGATTGCCCCGGCGTCGGCGGATTTTCTCGCCAAGGTCGCCAACGGCATCGCCGACAACCTGCTGACGACGCTGACTCTGGCACGCGATTGCCCGCTACTGGTCGCGCCGGCAATGAACCGGCAGATGTGGACCAACCCGGCGACGCAGCGCAACATAGCCACGCTGCTCGGCGACGACGTCGCCGTTCTCGGCCCGGCCTGCGGCGAGCAGGCCTGCGGCGAGATCGGCGACGGGCGCATGCTCGAACCGGAGGAGATACTCGCGGAAGTGATCGCACATTTCCAGCCGAAGCTGCTCAAGAGCAAGACCGTCCTGATAACGGCCGGCCCGACCTTTGAAGCCATCGACCCGGTACGCGGCATCACCAATCTCTCCAGCGGCAAGATGGGCTTTGCCATAGCGCGCGCGGCCCGGGAGGCTGGCGCCGACGTCACGCTGGTCTGCGGCCCGGTGTCGCAGCCGACGCCCCGCGGTGTCACCCGCATCGACGTCACCAGCGCGCTGGAAATGCATGCGGCAGTCCTGCAGCGCGCTGCAACCCGGGACGTGTTCATCGGCGTCGCGGCAGTCGCCGATTACCGCCCGACACACGTTGCCGGACAGAAAACGAAAAAGGATGGTGCCCCGCCCCCGATGATCGAACTCGTGCAGAACCCGGACATCCTGGCCGACGTCGCTGCCCTGCCCCAACCGCCGCTGTGCGTCGGCTTCGCTGCCGAGACGCAGAACCTTACCGAATACGCCGAGAAAAAACGTCGCGCCAAGAAGATCCCGCTGATCGTCGGCAACCTGATCCAGGACGGCTTCGGCGGCGACGACAACACCCTGATCCTGTTCGACGACGGCGGCCAGCAACCGCTGACGCCCGCCCCCAAACTCGAACTCGCGCGCCAACTGATCGCGCGCATCGCTTTCCTGCTGGAGAATCCGAATGCACCGCATTGACGTCCGCATCCTCGACCCCCGCCTCAAGGACACGCCACCGCACTACGCCACGCCCGGCTCGGCCGGCCTCGACCTGCGCGCCTGCGTCGAGGCCCCCGTCAAGATCCTCCCCGGCGAAACCCTGCTGATCCCGACCGGCATGGCGATTCACCTCGAAGACCCCGGTCTGGCTGCGATGATCCTGCCGCGCTCGGGCCTCGGCCACAAACACGGCATCGTGCTCGGCAACCTGGTCGGCCTGATCGATTCGGATTACCAGGGCGAGATCATGGTGTCGACGTGGAACCGCGGCCAGGAGAGCTTTACCCTCAACCCGCTTGACCGCCTCGCGCAACTGGTCGTCGTACCGGTGCTTCAGGTCGCCTTCAACGTCGTTGACGAGTTCGACACGAGCACGCGTGGCGCCGGCGGGTTTGGCAGCACAGGCAAAAGCTGAACCTCAGGGCATCACGGTGACGCGAACCAGTCCGCGCAGGGCATTGCCAAGATAGACGGACGCATCACCCAGCAGATCCTCGCGCGCCAACACGTGCTCCATGGCGCGCCCCGATTCGAGCAAGTGACGCCGCAGCACGCCCGGCAACAGGCCACAACGCAGGGGTGGCGTCAGCAGCACTCCGTCACGCTCGACAAAAACGTTGCTGCGGGCACCCTCGCAGACCTCTCCGCGCAGATTGAGGAAGATCGCGTCGAACGCGCCGTGAATCCCTTCCAGCGATTTCAGCGCCCGGTCGTAGCGGCTGCGCGCGCTCGTCTTGTGGCGCAAAAGGTACTCGGCAGGATCCAGCAGTTCGGACGCAATAACCGCCTGCTTCGGAGACGGATCCTCCGCGAGCGCCGCTGAAGTCAGTTGCCACGTTCCGGCATGAGCCAGCGTCAGACGCACCCGATGCAGGCCAGCACCATTCTCGGCGGCCCGTCGCTGCAAGGCAGCGCGAATCTCGGACAGGGGGCAGGCAAAACCCAGAGCACCCGCCGAGGACGATAGCCGCTGCAGGTGCAACGCCAGGAACGGATAGCCCCCCTGCTCCAGGCGAAGCGTCTCGATCAGCTCGAACCCAGGATCGAGCCCGGTCAGAAAGCGTGCTTTCAGCAGGCACTCGGCGTATTCACGCTCCGGTTGCGCATCGATGACAATGCCGCCGCCGATGCCGAGTTGCCCTTGGCCATCCGAGCCGAGTTCCGGCGTGCGGATTGCCACGTTGAAGCGGCAATCGCCGCCCGGCGCCAGCCAGCCGATCGATCCCGTATAGATGCCGCGCGGCGAACCTTCCAGTTCGGCGATGCGCTGCATGGCCCGAATCTTCGGCGCCCCCGTGATCGAACCGCACGGAAACAGCGCTGCGAAAAGATCGCGCAAGCGGACATCGGGCAACTCCGCCGACACGGTCGACACCGATTGCCAGAGGGTCGGGTAGGCCTCGACCTCGCACAGCGCGTCGACGCGCACCCTGCCCGCTTCCGCCAGTCGGCCCAGATCGTTGCGCAGCAGGTCGACGATCATGATGTTCTCGGCACGCTCCTTGGCCGACGCCAGAAGAGCACGCCGATTTTCCACATCCTCGCCCGGAGTCGAACCACGCGGCGCCGTCCCCTTCATCGGCCGGGTCACTACCTGCCGACCGTGCCGCTCGAAAAAAAGCTCCGGCGAGAAAGAAAGCAACGGATCGCCAGGGATCGAGAGGAATGCGCCATGCCGAACCGGCTGACGTTGGCGCAACGCCGCATAGAGTGCGAGCGGGTGTCCGAAATACCGGAATCGCAACGGAAAGGTCAGATTGATCTGGTAACAATCCCCTTCGGCGATCCAGCGCAGAACCTGCTCGACCTTTGCCACGTAAGCATCGAGATCAAGCGCAGGACGAATCTCCGCGATGCCGGTTACACGTTCCTCGTCGGGCAATCGGGACAGGCGTTCGCCAAGAAACGCAGCAACACCCGCAGCGTCCAGGCATTCCGACTGGCCGAACACCCAGCCGCGCAGAAGAGGTCGTTTTCCAGGAGCACGGCGAACTGCCGGCTCGAACAACGCGCCGAGTTCGTAGTCCGCCGCCAACGCCAGCCACTCGCCCTGACTGGCCGCGGACTCGACGGCCGCGAATGTCGCATCGAGTGTGGCGCCATCCCCGTTTCCGCAGAACGAGAAGGAACGACGATAACCGGTCAGGAGCCGTGCCGCCCCGTGATCATCGTCGAAAAGCGCAAAGCAGTCCTGCGGATTTTCCTCCGGAGACATCAATCAACCAGGAGAGGCAGAGGGCTATTTACGCCGGAACATGAACTCGAATACCGCATCAACCTCAGCGACATTCAGCAACTCATTGCCCGTCTGTTTGGCAAACGCCCGAAAATCCTGGACCGCGTGCGCATCGGTAGCGACGACACGCAGCACCTGGCCCGACATCATTTCGGACAGTGCTTTCTTTGTACGCAAAATGGGCAGCGGGCAATTCAGCCCCTTGACATCCAATTCCCGATCAACCTGCATGACGAACTCCCGCTGAAACGAAGCCCGTTATTCTAACTTCCGTTGCGCTTCTTCTTTTCTTCTTCCATGTGCTGTTTGCGCAGTTCGCGCAGCCGCGCGTCCACCGCGGACAACTCGTAGAAATTTCCGTCTTTTGCCTTCTGGGCGAACTCGAGCTGCTCGATCGCCGGCCCCAGTTGCCCTTGTAAATAATAAAACTCCGCCTGTGCCCGATGCTGTAGCAGCTGCTTCCCTGTGGCAGCGTAATTCTTCGCCTGCAAGCCATACAGCTTGTAATCCGAGGCATCGCGTTGCAACTGAAACGCCAAGAACTCCTGCGCCGTCTGAAAATCGCGTGCGGAGTAAAGCGATCCTGCATAGCCGTACGCCAGCGATTTGGCTTGCGGGAAACGTTGCAAAGCGGCGCGATATACCGCGTGCGCCCCGGCATGACCTCCCGACGCGCCCCGAATCTCCGCTACAAGACCGGCCACAATCGCAGAGGAATCAACCAATGCGGAGAGATTCTCGCTCGCGCGCTTTGCCCCTTCCACATCACGTGCGCGCAACAAGGCCAGGCTCAACCCGTACTGGACTGCTGCTTGCGATACGTATTTTTTCTCTCGCAGCAGCTTCTCGAACTCGCGGACCGCGTCACGCGGAGAGCCGTCCTGGGCCCGCAGCCTGGCGCGAATCAGGTGAAAGTCCAGTCTACTGACTACCTGGCGGTAAGGCGACTCGGCTGCCCGGTTCTGCATGTCAGACAGCCGCTCGACCGTCAGGGGGTGGGAACGCAGGTAAACCGGTGCGTTGTTGTCGTACAGCCGGGTCACCTTCTGCAGACGGTCGAAAAACTCCCCCATGCCGCGCACGTCGAAGCCCGCTTTCTCCAGCGTCTGATAGCCCATGCGATCGGCTTCCCGTTCGAAATCACGGGTATACGCCAACTGCGACTGGATCATGCCCGCCTGGACGGAGGCAACGGCACCGGCCGCTACCGAGGTATTGGAACGTGCGGCGAGAACCCCGAGCGCCATGGCCACCAGGGCTGGAATCGTATTTTGTTTTTCCTTGGCAATCTGGCGCGCCAGATGGTGCTGGGTGACGTGGGCAATTTCGTGGGCGATCACCCCCGCCAGTTCCGATTCGCTTTGCGCGGTCAGCATCGTCCCGGTGTTGATGCCGATGTACCCGCCGAACATGGCGAAGGCGTTGACCGTATTGTCCCGAATCGCGAAGAACTGGAATTCTCCCGTGGGATTGTCGCTCGCCTCGACCAGGCGTCGCCCCAGATTCGCCAAATAATCGTTGATTTCCGGATCATCGATATAGCTCGGCTCGCGCTGGCGAATCTGGTTCATGATGCTCTCGCCGATCTTTCGCTCAAGCTGCGGCGACAACTCGGCACGCGCCGATTCCCCGAGGTCGGGCAAATCGTTGAAGCTTGTCTGCGCAAAGGAACTCGTTACCGCCGAGGCGCCAAGGAGAATAGCGATCAGCGAACAGGCAATTCGTTTAATCCGTTTAATCCGTCTGGAGATACGTGACTGTGACATGGTGCGCCGGGACGACAGAAAGGGTCGAACAAGTCGCTCATGATAGCGAACGTCTGCAGCGCCCGGTGTTTCGGTTTGTTTCAAGAACGCGAGAAACAGACGGCCAAAAAAAACCCGCCTGACGGCGGGTTTTTTCAGCGTGAAAGAATAATCAAGCACGCCCGATGTTTGAAGCCTGTTTACCCTTTGGACCCTGAGTTACATCGAAACTGACCTTCTCGCCCTCTTTGAGGGTCTTGAATCCGCTCATGGTTATCGCCGAAAAATGCGCGAACAGATCTTCACTGCCATCATCCGGAGTAATGAAACCGAAACCCTTGGCGTCGTTGAACCACTTAACAGTACCAGTTGCCATATTGCCACTTCCTTAAAATAGACTAGATCCGGGCCAAGCCCGACTTGCATGTTTGGCGCTCAACGTTGTGCTGAACCAAAACATGCGTTCTTTGTACGCCAACTTTCGAGGAAGCGTCAACCATTTTGACTTTCATTTGCGGAAAACCGTGTGGTTTCTACGCAAAAAGCCGTTTAGCTCGCCGGTCTTCGTATGCGGTTTTCGTGCCGGGAAAGAGCCGTTAGAATGAGCTCATGACAAAACGGCAACATCAAGACAACACGATTCTGGAAGCGCAGCGCAACAAACTCGCGCCACCACCGCTTTACACCGTGTTACTGCTCAACGACGACTTCACTCCGATGGATTTTGTCGTCCATGTGCTGCAAAGGTTTTTTTCCATGAATCGAGAACAAGCGATGCAAATCATGCTCAAAGTTCATACGGAAGGACGAGGCATCTGCGGAGTGTATCCGCGCGACGTCGCCGCAACGAAAGTCGAGCAGGTGTTGAGCTTTGCACGCGAAAACCAGCATCCGCTGGCGTGCATCATGGAGGAGAGTTGAATGATCGCGCAGGAACTTGAAGTCAGTTTGCACATGGCGTTTGTCGAGGCCCGTCAGAAGCGCCACGAGTTCATCACGGTTGAACACCTTCTGCTCGCCCTTCTCGACAATCCGTCGGCGGCCGAAACACTGCGCGCCTGTGGCGGAAACATCGAACAGTTGCGCAATGATCTCACCCGCTTCATCGACGAACACACCCCGTCGATCGGAGGCAAGGACGACATCGACACGCAGCCGACCCTCGGATTCCAGAGGGTGATCCAGCGCGCCATCCTGCACGTCCAGTCCTCCGGAAAAAAAGAGGTCAATGGCGCCAACGTGCTGGTCGCCATCTTCGGCGAGAAGGATTCCCACGCCGTCTACTACCTGCAGAAGCAGGGGATCGCTCGCCTGGATGTCGTCAACTTCATTTCCCACGGCATCAGCAAGGTTCAACCGCAACCCGCGCGACCCGAACCGGACGCAGAGGTTGAGGGCGAACAGACTGCCGCCCCCGGTTCCCTGGAAAGCTACACGACCAACCTCAACGCACTGGCGCTGCAGGGAAGAATCGACCCGTTGATCGGCAGGAACAACGAACTGGAACGCGTCATCCAGACCCTCTGCCGCCGGCGCAAGAACAACCCGCTGCTCGTCGGCGAAGCCGGGGTAGGCAAGACCGCAATCGCGGAAGGTCTCGCACGTCGCATCGTCGAGAACGACGTACCCGAGGTCCTGGCCAGCGCCAAGGTCTACGCGCTGGACATGGGGGCGCTGCTCGCCGGAACGAAGTACCGGGGCGACTTCGAGCAACGGCTCAAGGGGGTAATCAAGCAATTGAGCGAGAACCCGAACGCCATCCTGTTCATCGACGAAATCCACACGTTGATCGGTGCCGGCTCGGCCTCGGGCGGCACCCTTGATGCTTCGAATCTCCTGAAGCCGGCGTTGTCCAATGGTCAGTTGAAGTGTATCGGGGCGACGACCTACAACGAGTTCCGGACGATCTTCGAGAAGGATCACGCGCTGTCACGTCGTTTCCAGAAGATCGACATCAACGAACCGTCGGTCAGTGACACCATCGAAATCCTGAAAGGACTGAAGTCGCGTTTCGAGTCGCATCACGGCATCAAGTACTCGGCCGCGGCATTGACCTCGGCGGTCGACCTCTCGGTGCGCTTCATCACCGACCGCCACCTCCCGGACAAAGCCATCGACGTCATCGACGAGGCGGGTGCCGCGCAACGCATCCTGCCGAAGTCGAGGCAGAAGAAAATCATCGGCAAGCAGGACATCGAGGAGATCATTGCCAAGATCGCACGTGTTCCATCGACGCAAGTATCCACTGACGACCGCAACGCGCTGAAAAATCTCGACCGCGATCTGAAAGCCGTGGTTTTCGGACAGGATCCAGCAATCGATGCGCTGGCGAAATCGATCAAGATGGCCCGCTCGGGTCTCGGCACGCCGGGCAAGCCGATCGGCTGCTTCCTGTTCTCCGGTCCTACCGGGGTCGGCAAGACCGAGGTCGCCAAGCAACTGGCCTATTGCATGGGCGTGGAATTGTTGCGTTTCGACATGTCCGAATACCTCGAACGCCATGCGGTGTCGCGGTTGATCGGCGCACCGCCGGGCTATGTAGGCTTTGACCAGGGCGGTCAGTTGACTGAAGCGGTGACCAAGAAGCCCTACTGTGTCCTGCTGCTCGACGAGATCGAGAAAGCACACCCGGACATCTACAACATCCTCCTGCAGGTGATGGATCACGGCACGCTGACCGACAACAACGGACGCAAGGCCGATTTCCGCAACGTGGTCATCATCATGACGACCAATGCCGGGCAGGAGGCCATCCAGAAGTCGACGATGGGCTTCACCGGCAAGCGGCAGGCTGGCGACGAAATGGGCGAGATAAAGCGTCTGTTCACGCCGGAATTCCGCAACCGGCTCGACGCGACCATTTCCTTCAAGGCGCTCGATCATGAGGTCATCCTCCGCGTTGTCGACAAGTTCCTGATGCAACTCGAAGAGCAGCTCCACGAGAAGAAGGTCGAAGCCATCTTCACCGAACGCCTGAAGGAGCACCTCGCCGAGAAAGGCTTTGATCCCCTGATGGGCGCCCGCCCGATGGCCCGGCTGATTCAGGACACGATCCGTGCAGCACTTGCCGACGAGCTGCTTTTCGGCAAACTGGCGAGTGGCGGTCGGATCACGGTCGATCTCGACGAGAATGAAAAAGTCCGCCTCGTCTTTGCCGAGGAGGAGGCCGAAACTGTCGCCTGAAGCCGGCGTCGGCCACCCCCGCTCGTCGCGTCCGACAGACAACAAGCTGCTGTTCGCCAGCGACAACTACGCGGGGGTCTGTCCGGAGGCGCTTGCCGCATTGGTCGAGGCCAATTCGGCACACGCGCCTGCGTACGGCAATGATGAATGGACCCGCCGCGTCTCCGACCGTCTGCGCGACCTGTTCGCCTGCGACTGCGACGTGTATTTCGTGTTCAACGGCACGGCGGCCAACTCGCTGGCGCTGGCCTCACTGTGCCAGAGCTATCATAGCGTCGTCTGCCATGATCTGGCGCACGTCGAAACCGACGAATGCGGCGGCCCGGAGTTCTTCTCGAACGGCTCCAAGCTCCTGCCGGCCAGCGGCGAAAACGGAAAACTGACGCCCGCCGCGCTGCTCGAGGTCATCACCCGCAGGAGCGACATCCATTACCCGAAGCCGCGTGTCGTGACGCTCACCCAGGCCACCGAGGTCGGCACGGTCTACCGGCAGGACGAAATCGCCGCAATCGCGGAACTGGCCCACCACCATGGCCTGCGGGTGCACATGGATGGCGCCCGCTTCGCCAATGCACTGGTTTCGCTTGGCACCACCCCCGCGGATATCAGCTGGCGCGCGGGCGTTGACGTCCTGTGCTTCGGCGGCACGAAAATGGGGCTACCGGTTGGCGAGGCGGTCGTTTTCTTTGACCGCTCACTCTCGGAAGACTTTGCCTGGCGTTGCAAGCAGGCGGGCCAGTTGGCGTCGAAAATGCGCTTCCTTTCGGCGCCATGGCTCGGCGTGCTTGACAACGACGCCTGGAAGAAACACGCGGCACACGCCAACGAGATGGCGCAACGCCTCGGGAAAGGGCTACAGGACATTCCTGGCGCACAACTGCTTTTCCCGGTAGAGGCCAACGGAGTATTCGTCTCCCTGCCTCAAGCTGTTCTGGACGGCCTGTGTTCGCGCGGCTGGCGCTTTTATACCTTCATCGGCGCGGGTGGCGCCCGTTTCATGTGCTCCTGGGACACCCCGCCCGAAAGAGTCGAAGCCCTCCTGAAAGACCTGCGGGAGCTCTCAGCGGAACGCTGAACGTCACGAACAGTTCAGGACGCCATCAAGCCGGCAAGCTGCAAAAGAAGCAATAGCAGCAGCCATAACAGCAGAGCCCGCCAGACCAGACCGACGGCGCTTTGCATCAGGGCAAGACTGGCCTCCCCTCCGTCATTTCCGCCGCCGTTCTCAACGGCCTGAAGAGCCTGCAAGCCCAACGCACCGAACCCGGCGGCAAGGACGACGGTCTTGCCTTGCCCGGCGCTTGGGTCATCCGCCCGCCCCCCCGACGCCTGCGCTCGCCAACAGTACACGGCATCCTCGAAATTGCCCACGACGGCGAACACCGCCGCAGTCAGTCTGGCAGGCAACCAGTCAATGATTGCGAAAGCCTGCCGGGCGAAACTTCCGAAATCGCCGGTGCCGGACGCCGCGCTTTTGCCCCAGCGATCGGCAAAAAAGGCGGCCGCACGGTACAACACCGCCCCACACGGCCCGGGCAGCAACACGAAGCAGAGCAATACACCGAACACATGCGCGTGGGAAGCCGCCAGCGCGCACCAGATCGATTCGCATGCGACCCCGGCGACTGGCGGATCGTCGGGGCGAGCGCCACGCCACTCGGCCAGCACCTCGCGCGCATGCGGCAAGTCGCCGAGTCGCAAGGCCAACTGGATATCCGTGTAGAAGTGGCTGAACTGCCGGAAGCCCATCGTCAAATAGAGGATCAGTGTACTCCAGACCCAGGCCAACATCGGGCTGAACGTGCGAAGCAGGGCAAACACGATGCCCGCAATCAGCACCAGCCCCCCGACGCCGAGCAGCCAGGCCACGACGCCATGGCTACGCTCCCCCGCATTGAAGCGGGCATCGAGCCACGCCGCCCAACGTTCAAGCGGCACTCCAACCATGACCGCATAGGGTAACGGCCGGAGTTGTTCGATCAGCAGCACGGCAATTAT
The DNA here is from genome assembly GCF_059569095.1 of Propionivibrio pelophilus DSM 12018. Lineage (NCBI taxonomy): Bacteria > Pseudomonadati > Pseudomonadota > Betaproteobacteria > Rhodocyclales > Rhodocyclaceae > Propionivibrio > Propionivibrio pelophilus. Next base: position 14,633 of record NZ_JCANUT010000062.1, read on the forward strand.
CGAAAAAAGCGCCATGACATCCCCGAAAAAACAGCGCGCATCCAAGGCCGGACGCCCGTATCCCTCACACTACACTCAGGGCGCCAGCGCCCGCGCAAGACTGACGATGATTCCCGCCGTCGCCCCCCAGATAAAGTGCCGTCCATACGGCATCGCGAAAAAGTAACGCGTTTTCCCCTCAACCTCTCTCGATCGGCGCTGGTGATTCGCCGGATTCATCAAAAAGGCTAGCGGGACCTCGAACACCTCGGCAACTTCCGAAGGATCGGGGCGAAGCGAGAAAGGCGGGGTCAGGAAAGCAACCACCGGCGTGATCCGGTAGCCCGTGACCGTCAGGTACTCCGGCAACGTACCGAGCACTTCGACATGCGCGGAGGCCAGCCCGATTTCTTCTTCCGCCTCGCGCAACGCGGTATGCGCGGGAGAAAGATCGTCAGACTCGGCCTGCCCGCCCGGGAAGCTGATCTGCCCGGCATGATCGCGCAAATGCTCCGTGCGTTGCGTCAGAAGAACGGTCGGACAGTTGTCGCGCAACACGATCGGGAAAAGAACCGCCGCGGCGACCGGGCTTTCGACCGGAACACCGGGCTCGTCGCCGTGCCCGGCATGCTCTGGCAGAGCGGCAAGCACACGGCGCAAGCGCTCCAGGTCAACCGGATATAAGAGATCGGGCGAAACACTCCCGTCAAGGTCAGTTTCCTTTGGCAGCTTCTTCTTCCTCAATCTCGGCGTTGATCGACCCCAAGGCGTCCTGCAGGGTTTCTTCCGGCAGCATGTTGATCAGGGTTGCGACCTGGTCCGCTGATTCAACAGCCCCTACCGGAAGACGATTGCTGTCGAGACAGGCAATCAGCGCGGCGCTGGCGCCAACCACGCGCAGCAGGCTCTGCCGCTCTCCCATAAAGATTTCAAGTTCGCGGCGCAACATGGCTATTTCCTGATCGCGATGCGGCATCTATCCCCCTCTTTTCTCTAGTAGCGTTTAATCAGTGTCATGGTATCCCCGTTACGCTGCATTTCCATGCGATTCAGGAAACTCATTCCCAACAGCGTCACAGGCAGGTCGTGCTGGTGAACCAGCGCGTCCACGTTATTTAGTTCAATCTCTCCCACGCGCACGGAATTGAGCTTGACGCGTGAAACGACGGTCTGCCCGTTCGCCGTATTGGCGACTCCGGGAACCCCCTTGGCGGGGTCAACACCAATCCGCCTTGCGTCACCGGCGCCAAGCGAAATCATCGACGCGCCGGTATCGACGAGAAAACGGACCGTGGAGCCGTTGATGTTTCCCGTCGAATAAAAATGACCGCGCGCATCGGCCGTCAGCACGACGCGTGCCGGTCCGCTTTCCGAGGGACGCGACACCACATTCTGCCCGACGCGCAACTGGCGTCGCTTGCCGTTGACCTCCAGCGTTGCCGTGTCGCCACTGATCGACAGCACTTTGACCCCCTCATCCGTCGTAGCACCGACCGCCACGATTTTTGGCTGCCCGCCGTTGATGGTCAGCAGCGCCTTGCCGGGAAACATGCCGGCCAGTCCCACATCCGTCGCCAAGGCGGCCGAACTCCACGTACCAGCCACCACACATAGCGATAGGCACAGCGTGCGTCGCGTAAAATCAGGACGGGCCGAGCCCCTTGGATAGTCAAACAGGAAACATCGACTCATGAAACCCATCGCCATATTTCGCCACACCCGTACAGAAGGTCCGGGCTATTTTGCCACATTCCTCGACCGGCACTCGATTCCCTGGCAACTGATCTGCGTTGACAGCGGCGCCCCCATTCCCGGCTCGACGGAACCCTTTTCAGGCATCTGCCTGATGGGCGGAACCATCAGCGTCAACGATCCGTTGCCATGGATCGAAGAAAGTTGCCAATTGATCCGCGAAGCCGTCGCAAGGAACATCCCGATCATCGGACACTGCCTCGGCGGCCAGCTGATGAGCAAGGCGCTCGGCGGCCAGGTCATCAGGAACCCGGTCAAGGAGATCGGCTGGAGTATCGCTGAAGCCGATTTGCAGAGCGAGGAGGCGCGACGGTGGTTAGGCGATGCCCTTGATGAATCTGACGAGGCAACGATATTCCAGTGGCACGGCGAAACGTTCAGCATCCCCCAAGGGGCGACACGCCTTCTGGGCAACGGTTACTGCGCGAACCAGATGTTCGCTCTTGGCCCGCACCTGGGCATGCAATGCCACGTGGAGATGACGCCGGAGATGATCGCCAGCTGGAACGACCATTGGGAAGATGAAGCGAACGGACTGGAGCCCCTGCCGCCGTCGGTGCAAACGCCGGAGCAGATACAGGCCGAGACCGGCGAGCGCCTGCCGATCTTGCGCCGGTTGGCCGACCAGCTCTATTCGGTCTGGATCGAGGGCCTTGCCAGAGACTGACATCGGAACATCGTCGCGCCGGCCACACGCAAAAATGCCCGGAATCCACTGAGGATTCCGGGCATTTTTTTACAGCACCTACCGATCAGAACGGAATATCGTCGTCCATGTCATCGAAACTCGGTGCCTTCTTGGCCGGGGCCGGGCGATTACCGCCCCCCGACGGTGCCGACGAGGGCATGCTGCCGCCGTACTCCACTTCGCCACCAGACGATGAGGCGCTCTGGCGGCCGCCGAGCATCTGCATTTCGTTGGCTTCGATTTCGGTCGTATAGCGCTCCTGGCCTTCCTTGTCCTGCCACTTGCGCGTGCGGATGCGGCCCTCGATATAGACCGGCGAGCCCTTCCGCAGGTACTGCCCGGCGATCTCGGCCAGTTTGCGGTAGAAGACGACGCGATGCCATTCGGTAATCTCGCGTTTTTCGCCGGACGCCTTGTCCTTCCAGGACTCGGTCGTCGCCAGGCGGATATTGGCCACGGCATCGCCGTTCGGCATGTAGCGGGTTTCCGGGTCGGCACCGAGGTTGCCGACGAGAATGACTTTATTGACCGAGGCCATTACGTCCACCTTTCTACAAATGTCTATAAATTAAGAATTCGTTTTATATAACAAATAATTACAATCATTGACGTTTTTTCGTAATCGCTTAGAATTATTTTTATTGAGTACTTCTATTTTCGTCAACAAGTGCACTCATTTTTTATCAAGATTATTCGCGCTAGCAATGGTGAAAGACTGCCCGTGTTGGTGCGCAGGGACAGCGGTCTTCCTGTGTTTGATGCGGTTCTCTGGGTGGTATCGTCACTCAGAGCCAAAGGTCATGCCAGCGCAACGATTACGCAGGCACTGAGGTCGATTATTGTACTTTACCTCGTTCTCGAGCGGGAGGGAATTGACTTGAACGAGCGATTGGGAACTGGGGGCTTTCTCAATCCGAGCGAAATAGAAGCCATCAGCAGAGCATGCAAGCAACCCCTCGCCTCGTGCCAGAATTCTTTCAACTTGGATGAAGGTGACACACCGCAACGTAGAGTCGTATCCCTCGAAGGGGTGCGGATGCAAATGACGACGAGCAGGAGCCCATCATCCGAAGTTGGTCCAAGTACGACAGCAATCAGACTTGGTTACATTCGTGAATTCCTGATGTGGCGCATTAACACCGAGATTCTGCGAGCCACACCAAAGGCACGACCGAACTTGGCTGCTTTGCGCGATCTAACTGAACAGGAACTTAAGAACAAAGCACCGGCGGTAACGGGGCGAAGCACCTTGCATCTTCGCACTGGCCTGGACGGCGAGGCCACTCGTGTTCTTCTAGACGTAATAAAGCCGAATCACCCGCAAAATCCTTGGTCGAACACATTCTCCAAAAAGCGTAATGAACTCATTGTTCGGGGCTTTTTGGAGTTAGGGGTCCGGCGCAGTGAATTTCTCGGGGTACGCATTCGAGACATCGGCACGCGGGGGGATGAAATTTCCATTCTGAGACGGCCCGATGATAAGGACGATCCACGGCTGAACGAACCCAATACCAAGACGCGAGATCGTATCCTCCCCATATCAGCTGGCCTCTTCCAAATTATTAAGCAATACTTATTGCTACGTCGTGACCAGGCAGGTCGGTCAAATGACTTTCTCCTAATAGCAAACGGAACCGGAAAGCCGCTCTCAAAGAGCGAAATCAATCGACTCTTTATCCCTCTGCGAGACGTTTCGCCGCTATTAAAAGATGTGGGGCCGCATGTCCTTCGCCACACGTTCTTCGAAAACCTATGCGAAGACCTCGACAAAAACGGAATGACTGATTACGAAATGATTGACTTTCTGGTACATCTGGGTGGGTGGACTGAATCGTCTTCCTCTCCCAAGCGATACACGAGACGCTATGTCCAGAGGAAAGCAAATGCAGCATGTCGCTCCATGCAAGAAAGCCTAAAAATTGAGCACAATGAACAACCCCGTTGAGAAGTTCATTGCGGGCCGTGCTGCCAAATTGCCACAGAAGGCGCGCACGCGCAGTGGAATCCAGTACTCTCCGCAAGAAACGTTGTGGTGCTTCCGGGATGGCGTGACCCAGCTATCTCTTTCGTTCGACCTGATCCCAATCGCCTGCACACCGCTAATACATGGGATCAAGTTCACCCTAATTTGGTATCTTGAGCACAGAGCATCATCAACGGTATCGCAATATTTTTCGGGACTAGTTGCGTTTCTAAGGGCTGTGGCACGCGAGCGGACCGAGCCGATAAGTCAGATCACACCGACTGACGTCCTCGCGTACAAGATGCTTTCGTATGAGTCCCAATTTGCACTGGCCGCGATCCGACCATTTCTCAAACAATGGGCCGCGCTAGGTGCCCCAGGCGTTGGTCAAGATGTTGCCAACCTTCTGGGGCAGTTGAAACTAAAGCAGAGCCCCGTTGGAGTCGCCGTTGCGACACTCGATCCCGAGAAGGGGCCATTTACCGACCTGGAATTTGAAGCAATCCAAATGGCGGTCAATGACGCCTATGCTCGTAGAAAAATGGACACCGAGACATTCGTGCTGTCCTATTTGTTCATGGCCATCGGAGCGCGCCCCGTTCAGTTTGCTGCGATGAAGTGCTGCGACCTAATTGCGCCAGAGAAAGGATCGGATGGCGATTACGTTCTCAACGTGCCGCGTGCAAAACAGGGCGATCAATTGGTGCGGGGTGAGTTCACGCCCAGACTAATTGCAACTCAAGTGGGGAAGGCCCTTCAGGGCCATGTTCAGGAAGTGCGGGCGCGATTCAAGGGCACAATGGATGCCGATCAATTCCCGATGTTTCCTCAATCACGCGAGACAGAATACTCGAATGCCCCCGGATTCGAGTTTCACCGCACCTCTGGCGCGCTGTCAATGAACTTAATCCGCGCGTTCCAAAGGCTTCACGTTCCCACCGAGCGCCTCGATGGCCGCGCCATTCCGGTTACACCAGTTCGCTTTCGACGCACGTTCGCAACTCGGGCAGCTGAGGAAGGGCTCCCTTTGTTGGTCATCGCCGAGTTAATGGATCACGCAGACACCCGCCATGTCAGAGTATATGCTGGCCTAACGACACGCATCCGGGCGCAGTTCAGTCGCAAGATTGCAGTGCAGATGGCGCCTATAGTCGAAATGCTCACTGGACGGGTGATTCAGAACGAGGCGGCTGCAACTCGCCCTGACGCAAGTAGCCGCGTTATTGACCTGCGCGTTGATCAAAGTGGTGCCGGCATGGGGAGTTGCGGCACTCATGCTCGCTGCCTGTTTGATAAGCCCGTGTCCTGCTATGGCTGCCACAGCTTCGAACCATGGCTCGATGGACCGCATGAAGCAATGTTCGACTACATGATTAACCGTCGTAACTACCTCATGAAAACCGCCGACGCAAGGATTGCGTCAATCAATGATCGCGCCATCGTCGGATGCGCACAAGTCATTCTGCGAGTTCGGGCGATTAGAAACGAGCAAAAATTAGATGGGTGAAATTGTCCCCTTTGTCCCACGTGCTACGCACGATGCGTTGACGAATTTGCGCGAATTCGTTGAGCATGTCAGAACTACGCTGCGGCCGTTTGGTCGTGCTGACAATAAATTCGAGGCAAGCGCTTGGCGTGTCTTCGGTCTCACTTCAAAGAACAACAAATTGCAATACCTCTACTTCACCCAACTCGGTATGGAGATTCGAGGAAGCAAAGGCAAGCCCGCCACGGTCGTCTCCGAATCATTGTTAAGGCAGCCATTTCTAGGATTCGCCAAGGCGCTTATAGCGTATATGCACGCTATGCGGCAAACCACAGCCATTGGAGAGCGGCTACAAGCACTCCGCTACTTCGAAGCCGCCCTGTATGAAGTGACGGGCGTTGCCGATCCGTCCGCAACGACCCCGCTAGTACTGAACCGCGCGTGCCAGCTTATGGAAGAAAGCACTGCTCACCGGACGGCCCATTCACGAGGCAACCAGCTGGAGCTTATGTATGGCTTCATCGGTGATTTAGGCATCGTCACCACGAGAACTGCGTGGAGAAACCCCGTGCCCGCTCCACAGCACGTGCGGAATCGCGTAGGCAAGGAGTTTGATGATGCACGTCGCAGAAAATTACCGGCTCCAGCTGCCATGGAAGCTATGGCCGAAATCTTTACATCCTCAACCACGGACCCATTGGAGATCGCGACTTCATCTTTATTCGCGCTAATGCTTTGCTCGCCTGACCGCGCAGAGGAGGCACTTAACGTTCCGGTCGATTGCCTGATACCTGATTGGAATGACCCGAATACAGGAGAACTCGGAACCGGTTTGCGCTGGTTTCCTGCGAAGGGCGGCGCCCCGACGGTCAAGACGATTATTCCATCAATGCGAACAATGAGGTAGGCTGAAAAAAGTGGAGTCCAACGTTTCGTAAAATGTGAGGAACGGAGGACAAGGATGGAACGACTACCGAAAGGGATCTACACGCTGGAATTTCGGGCGGAAGCGGTGAAGCTGGTGGAAGCGGAAGGGCTGTCGGTGGATGCGGCAGCGAAGCGCTTGTCGGTGCCAAAGAGCAGTCTTGGCAATTGGGTGCGGGCGTCGCGTACAGGCAACCTGGCGAAGGTTGGGCAAGGCCAGAGGGTGCCGACGGAAACGGAAATTGAACTGGCGCGACTGCGCAAGGAATTGGCGGAAGTGAAACTGGAGCGTGATC
>NZ_JCANUT010000063.1:0-20752 GCF_059569095.1 Propionivibrio pelophilus DSM 12018
CGGCAAAGGGACTGATCCACCATTCAGATCGCGGCAGCCAGTACTGCGCCCACGCTTATCGAAAGCAACTGCAACAATTCGGCATGCAAGCTTCCATGAGCCGCAAGGGCAATTGTTGGGACAACGCGCCGATGGAGAGTTTCTGGGGTTCCCTGAAAAACGAGTTGGTGCATCACAGGCGCTTTACTACGCGCACACAGGCCCGGCAGGAAATCACCGAGTACATTGAAATCTTCTACAACCGAATTCGTAAGCAGGCGAGACTGGGCTATCTGTCGCCGGCACAATTCACCCAGCAATACCATGCAAAACAGATAGCCGCTTAACCCGTTGGACTCTACGGTTGACGACCTACCTCAGACCATCTCGATGGCGGCCTTGGTGCCGTCGGTGAAGGAGTTGTACATCTTCGGGTTGAAGTCGCCCTTGGCCACTTCCTCCGCGGTCCAGCCGAAGAAGCCCCACACCGTGTCCGGCGTCGAGTAGCGGTAGCGCGGCTCGAAGTTCATGCCCTTGCCGGCCGAGGTCAGCTCGAAGCCGCAGGCGCGCGCCCAGTCCACCAGTTCGCAGATGATCGCCGGCTGGTCGCCGTAGGCCATGCTGTAGACGAGGTTCTTGGCCTTGGCCTTGGCGGCGAGCAGCGGACCGCACATGCAGTCGGCTTCGACGTTGACCATGATCACGTGCTTGTTGCCGTCGATCGCCGCCAGCGCGTGGCGCACGCCGGCGATCGGGTGGCCGGTGGCCTCGACGATGCACTCGATCTCGTCGCATTCGGCCAGCGCGACGGCGCTGTCAAGCACGCAGGTCTGCCCGGTCTTCAGGGCGTCGCCGAGGCTCTTCGCGGCGTAGCGTTCTTCCGGCCAGCCGACGCGATTCAGCGAAGCACGCGCCTTCGAAACATCCAGATCGGCCACGCCGACGATATGCATGCCGGCGATGTGCTGCGCCTGGCTGAGGATCATCGAGCCGAACTTGCCGGCGCCGATCAGGCCGACCCGGACCGGCCGTCCGGCAGCGGCCCGCGCCGCCAGCATGGTGTAGAGATTCATTTGCCTTCCTTCCCAAGAATGATGTTCGGTGAACCGCGGACCGCGTTCAGCGCGGATCGCGTCGTCGGGGGAAGCCTTCGCCGGCCGGCAGCTTCTGGAAGGGGATTCTAGGAATTGCTTTTGTTCATGACAAAGGAGATTTCTGGGCGGATTGTTTAGCTTGGCTAAACGATTTGTGCCGTTCGGGAATTCGATATTGGCGTGTTCGTGTGGCTTGGCCGGGGAGGGGGGCAGATATTGCCGGTAAGCTGACATCGCCAAAAAACGGGTAGACTTCAGAGCCGGTCAGCGCAGCGATGGCGCAAACAAGCCACGCTCCATTCAACTTTGGATTCACCTGATGGATAGCAACGAGAAGAAAGAGCTCAGCGAGTCCGACATCAAGGCCAAGTTCATCACACCGGCCATCGTCAAGGCGGGCTGGGACGAGATGACACAGATTCGCCGCGAGGTGACATTGGCGCCGGGGCCGGTCATCGTCCGGGGTAACCTCTCTTCCCGCAACAAGAAGAAAAAGAAGTTCGCCGACTACGTGCTCCAAAGGGAAAAGGGCGTTCCGGTGGCGGTTGTCGAAGCCAAGGAGAACAACCACACCATCAGCCATGGTTTGCAGCAGGCCCTGGGCTATGCCGAAATCCTGGAAGTGCCCTGCGCCTTCAGTTCCAACGGCGACGGCTTTGCCAGCCACAACAAGGCGGCCACCGAAGGCGAAGACACCGAAACGGAATTCGGGCTGGATGCGTTTCCCTCGCCAGCGGAACTGTGGGAGCGCTACAAGCGTTTCAGAGGCATTACAGAAGATCAGGAATCACTCGTCACCGAGCCCTACCATGATGACGGAAGCAACAAGGAGCCCCGCTATTACCAGGCGGAAGCCGTCAACCGCGTGATTGAAAAAGTGGCCCAAGGTGAAAAGCGCCTGCTGCTGGTCATGGCTACCGGCACCGGCAAGACCTACACCACCTTCCAGATCATCTACCGCCTGTGGAAGGCCAAGAAGGCCAAGCGCATCCTGTTTCTGGTAGACCGCAATATCCTGGCGGACCAGACGCTGGTCAACGACTTCAAGCCCTTCGGCTCGGTCATGACCAAGATCCGCAATCGCAAGATCGACCCTTCTTACGAGGTCTATCTGGGCCTGTATCAGGCCCTCACCGGCCCCGATGAGGAAGACAAGATATTCAAGTCGGTCAAGCGCGATTTCTTTGATCTGATCGTGATTGACGAGTGTCACCGTGGCAGCGCCAACGATGATTCCGCGTGGAAGGAAATCCTTGAGTATTTCGACGGCGCCATCCAGCTGGGCATGACCGCCACGCCCAAGGAAACCAAATACGCCTCCAACATCACCTACTTTGGCGAACCGATCTACACCTACTCGCTGAAGCAGGGCATTCAGGACGGATTTCTCGCGCCCTACAAGGTGGTGCGGATCGACATCGACAAGGACATTCACGGCTGGACGCCCCCGCCCGGCATGAAGGACGACCTCGGCAACGAGATCGAGCAGCGCGAATACAACCAGATCGACATGGACCGCATCCTGGTGCTCAATCAACGCACCAAGCTCGTCGCCGAGCGCGTCATGAAGCTGCTCAACGCCACCGACCCGTTCCAGAAGACCATCATCTTCTGCGAAGACATCGACCACGCCGAGCGCATGCGCAAGGCCATCGTCAACGCAGCGGGCGCCCTGGCCAAGCAGAACAGCAAGTACGTGATGCGCATCACCGGAGACAGCATCGAGGGCAAGGCCGAGCTGGATAACTTCATCGACCCGGAAAGCAGATACCCCGTCATCGCCACCACCTCGGAATTGCTGACTACCGGCGTGGACGCCAAGACCTGCAAGCTCATCGTGCTCGACAAGACCATCAACTCGATGACCACGTTCAAGCAGATCGTCGGCCGTGGCACGCGCATCGAAGAGTCGCAGAACAAGTACTTCTTCACCATCATGGATTTCAAGAAAGCGACGGAGCTCTTCAAGGACCCGGATTTCGATGGCGAGCCCGTTGTCATCTACGAGCCCGAAGATGACGACGACCCCGTTCCTCCTGATCCCGAAGGGGATGGTGAAGAGGGCGAAGAGGGAAGCGAAGAAGGCACAGGCGTCAAGAAATACCATGTCGGCGGCGTCACGGTTCACATCGTCGCAGAGCGCGTCGAGGTGTACGGCGAAGACGGCAAGATGGTCACCGAAAGCTACCGCGACTACAGCCGCAAGAACATCCGCCAGGAATTCATTTCGCTGGACGACTTCCTGCAAAAGTGGAACGGCAGCAAGAAGAAGGCTGCCATCATTGAGGCGCTCGCCGAATACGGTATCGAACTGCCCAAGCTCGCCAAGGAAGTCGGCAAGGACTACGGCGATTTCGACCTTATCTGCCACATCGCCTTTGACCAGCCGCCGCTCACCCGAAGCGAGCGCGCCAACAACGTCAAGAAGCGCAACTACTTCACCCAATACGGGGACAAGGCGCGCGCCGTGCTGGAAGCCCTGCTCGACAAATACGCCGACGAAGGCATCGCCAGCATCGAGAACAACAACGTCCTCAAGCTCGACCCCTTCAAACAACTCGGCACCCCCGTCGAAATCATCAACGGCGTGTTCGGCGGCAAGGCCCAATACGAAGAAGCCTTGCAGGCCCTTGAAACCGAACTCTTCAAACAAGCAAGTTAAGGAGATACAGAATAATTTCAGGTTGTCATTCCGGCGAAAGCCGGAATCCAAGAAAATCAACGAACTGGACCCCGGCTTTCGCCGGGGTGACGGATAAATCAGCACTTCCTTGAGTTAACCAGAAAGCACCATGAGCAACGTCAGCGGCATCATCAAATCCATTCAGGACATCATGCGCAAGGATGTCGGCGTCGACGGCGACGCCCAGCGCATCAGCCAGCTCGTCTGGATGTTCTTCCTCAAGATCTACGATGATCGCGAAGCCGAAATCGAGGTGCTGGAAGACCACTACAAGTCGCCCCTGCCAGAGCACCTGCGCTGGCGCAACTGGGCGGCCGACCCCGAAGGCATGACGGGCGACGAACTCGGCGACTTCGTGAACCTCCAGCTCTTTCCCACGCTGAAGAACAAGCTCGCCGTCAGCGGCCCCACCGGCGAGCGCGGCAAGGTCATCCGCAATGTCTTCGAGGATGCCTACAACTACATGAAGTCCGGCACCCTCATGCGGCAGGTCATCAACAAGATCTGCGAGATCAATTTCAACAACACGCAAGACCGCCATACCTTCGGCAGCATCTACGAGCAGATCCTCAAAGACCTGCAAAGCGCCGGCAACGCAGGGGAGTTTTACACCCCCCGCGCCGTCACCCGGTTCATCGTCGACCGGGTCGACCCCAAACTTGCCGAGAGCGTGCTCGACCCCGCTTGCGGTACCGGTGGTTTTCTCGCCTGCACCATCGACCACAAGCGCGATCGATACGCAAAGAACGCGGCAGACGAAGCCGTGTTGGCCGCCAGCATCCACGGTGTCGAGAAAAAAGCGCTACCCCACATGCTGTGCACCACCAACATGATCCTGCACGGCATCGACACCCCGACGCAGATCGAGCACGACAACATGCTCAGCCGTCGCGCCTACACCGACTACGGCGAGGCCGACCGCGTCAACATCATCATCACCAACCCGCCCTTCGGCGGCATGGAAGAGGACGGCGTCGAAAACCAGTTCCCCGCGACCCTGCGCACCCGCGAAACCGCCGACCTGTTCATGGCGCTGGTCGTCCGCCTGCTCAAGAGCCACGGCCGCGCCGCCGTGGTCCTGCCCGACGGTTTCCTGTTTGGCGAAGGCATGAAGACCCGCCTGAAGGAAATGCTGCTTGAGCAATGCCATCTGCACACCGTCGTCCGCCTGCCCAATGGCGTGTTCAATCCCTACACCGGCATCAAGACCAACATCCTCTTCTTCACCAAGAAGCCCGAAGCCGAATGGCCGGCGACGAAGGAAGTCTGGTTCTACGAACACCCCTACCCCGAAGGCGTCACCAGCTACAACAAGACCCGCCCCATGCAGTTCGAGGAATTTGCCACCGAATGCGCCTGGTGGGGCGAGGAAGCCGACGGCTTCTCGGCCCGCGTGGAAACCCCGCAGGCCTGGAAAATCAGCCTCGAAGACATTGCCGCCCGCAACTACAACCTCGACATCAAGAACCCGCACGTCGGCGAGCAGGTCAGCCACGATCCGGAAGAACTGCTGGCGCAGTATCAGGCGCAACAGAAAGACATCCAGTCCCTGCGCGATCAGCTCAAGGGCATCCTCGCCGCCGCGCTGGAGCGCGACGCATGAGCCTGCTCGAAAAAAACGCCGTTCCGCCCGATCTGTACCTGCAGATCCACGGCATCCTGCATGCCGCCCGCCAGCAGAGCTACCGCGCCGTCAACACCGCCATGATCGAGGCCTACTGGCAGATCGGTCGCCGCATCGTCGAGCATGAGCAAGGCGGCGAGGCCCGCGCCGCCTATGGCCAGGGCGTGCTCGCCGCGCTGGCTGACCGCCTGACCCAGGATTTCGGAAAAGGCTTTACCAGCGCCAACCTGCGCAATTTTCGCCAGTTCTACCTCACCTTCAGCGACGAGCAGATTCGCTACGCACTGCGTAGCAATTTGACCTGGACCCACCTGCGCCAGCTCATGCGTATCGACAACCTCGACGCCCGCAACTGGTACATGAACGAAGCCAGCCAGCAAGGCTGGAGCGCCCGCGCCCTGGACCGCCAGATTGGCACCCTCTACTACGAGCGCCTGCTTTCCAGCCAGGACAAGGCCGCCCTCCGGGAGGAAGCCGGCAGCCTGATCGCCGCGCAAACCCTGGCCGATCCGCGCGACTTCATTCGCGACCCTTACATTCTTGAGTTCATCGGCGCGCAGCCCGGCGCCACCCTCTTCGAGACCGAGCTGGAAACCGGCCTCATCCAGCAGCTGCAAGCCTTCCTGCTGGAGCTAGGCAAGGGTTTCGCCTTTGTCGCCCGCCAGAAGCACCTGCGCGTCGAAAATGAAGACTGTTTCATCGATCTGGTCTTCTACAACTACCTGCTCAAATGCTTCGTGCTCATCGATCTCAAGATCGGCAAGCTTGCCCATCAGGATGTCGGCCAGATGGACATGTACGTGCGCGTATTCGAAGAGCAATACCGTGCCGAAGGCGACAACCCCACCCTGGGCCTGATCCTCTGCTCCGAGCGTAACGAAGCTGTCGCCAAATACTCGCTGCTCGCCGGCAGCCAGCAACTCTTCGCCAGCCGCTACCGCCCCTTCCTGCCCTCGGAGGTCGAACTGCAAGCCGAACTGCAACGCGACCGCGCCCTGCTCGAAAACCAGCGCGAGGCTCAGGCATGAACACCGTGCCGCCTGTGGAAACCCTCGTGACGGAACACCTCGATCTGTGGACCGCCGCCCTCAAACGCAAATCCACCGCTGGCCGAGGCTCGTCCAGCAAGGTCGAGCTGTACGGGATCAAAAAGCTGCGCGAGCTGATTCTGGAACTCGCCGTGCGCGGCTTGCTGGTGCCGCAGGACCCGAACGATGAGCCGGCGAGTGAACTGCTTAAGAAGATCGCCGCCGAGAAGGCGAAGCTGGTGAAAGAGGGCAGAATCAAGAAAGAAAAAGCGTCATCACCGATCACAGAAGCAGAAACGCCATTCGACATACCGCGAGGATGGGTGTGGGTTCGACTGTCAATGATGTGTGAACTGGAGAACGGCGACCGAAGTAAAAACTACCCAAACAAATCTCTGCTCGTAGATTCAGGCATTCCCTTTGTGAACGCAGGGCACCTGCAAAGTGGAAGAATTAATACATCGGAGATGACATTCATATCCGAGGAGCGGTTCAACCTACTCAGCGGAGGAAAGTTTTCGGACGGTGACATCCTTTTTTGTCTCCGAGGATCGCTTGGAAAATCCGCGATTGTCGAAGGATTTTCGAGAGGCGCCATTGCCTCATCTCTCGTCATTGTCAGATTGATTGGGGAGTCAGATAGGTTCTACTTTCATAACTTTTTTGATAGCCCTCTCTCTTACAGGCAGATTCAAAAGTATGACAATGGAACCGCACAACCCAATCTATCAGCAGCAGACCTTGGTAAGTTCCTAATTCCCTTGCCACCTCTCGCCGAACAACACCGCATTGTCGCCAAAGTCGACGAACTTATGGTGTTGTGCGACCAGCTTGAGCAACAAACCGACGCCAGCCTCGGCGCCCATCAAACGCTGGTGGAAACCTTGCTGGGTGCGCTGACCAGCGCCGCCGATCACGCGCAATTCGCCAGCGCCTGGCAGCGCATCGCCGGCCACTTCGACACGCTGTTCACGACCGAAGTGACCATCGACCAACTCAAGCAAACCATCCTGCAACTGGCAGTGATGGGCAAGCTCGTCCCTCAAGACCCGAACGACGAACCCGCCAGCGAACTGCTCAACAAGATCGCAGCCGACAAAGCGAGACTTGTTTCTGCGGGCTGGGTGAAAAGAGAAGGCCCATTACCTGCAGTAACAGATGAAGAAAAGCCATTTGAGCTGCCTTCTGGCTGGGCCTGCGAACGTATCGGCAATATTGTCTCCAAGCTTGGGTCTGGAAGTACCCCGCGTGGCGGCAAAGAGGTCTACGTCAGTGAAGGAATTCGGTTTCTCAGATCCCAAAATATCTGGAACAAAGGGATAAGTCTCGAAGATATTGCGTATATCAGCCGGGAAACACACGAGAAAATGGCTGGAACGAGAGTGGTTCCAGGGGATGTCTTGCTCAACATCACAGGAGCATCATTAGGCCGATCAGCAATCTTTCCAGACCAATTGGTTGAGGCCAATGTTAGTCAGCACGTGACCATAATCCGCCTTCTCCTTCCTGAGATGGCGAGGTTTGTGCATCTTGGCGTTATTTCCCCGATGATTCAAAGGCTGGTCTGGGGTCGGCAGGTAGGAATGGCGATTGAAGGGCTGAGCAAGAAAGT
Source organism: Propionivibrio pelophilus DSM 12018 (assembly GCF_059569095.1). Classification (NCBI taxonomy): domain Bacteria; kingdom Pseudomonadati; phylum Pseudomonadota; class Betaproteobacteria; order Rhodocyclales; family Rhodocyclaceae; genus Propionivibrio; species Propionivibrio pelophilus. The sequence continues at coordinate 8,021 of NZ_JCANUT010000063.1, forward strand.
ACTGGAAATGTTCGAGTTTCCAATTCCTCCGCTCGCAGAACAACACCGCATTGTCGCCAAAGTAGACGAGCTGCTGGCGCTCTGCGACCAGCTCAAATCCCGCCTCCGCGCTGCCCAAACCACCCAGCTCCACCTCGCCGACGCCCTCGTCGAGCGGGCCATCGGCTGAGTAGCCGGACATGACGCCGGCGCGGCACAAAATCTGGGGCGACGAAGACGAGCATTGCCGCTTACGACTTCGCGAACCTTGCCCGCTTTTTCCGGCGAGCGCGGACTTGCTCAAGCCCGGCACCTCACGGCGTACTCGCAGTGGTTGCCTCTATTCGTCAGGCAATCGCATGTTGTCAGTCATGGCTTGCATATTGGAAACAGATTTGCCTGTTTGCAAGTTATAACTTGTACAAATGGGCGTCCGGTAGGGGCAGCTCGTTGCCATGGTGACGATCAGGCCGAGGCGGAATATCCGCACCTGGCCGACCCCGGAATCCGGTGATGCGTCGCTGGATCCCGGCCTTCGCCGGGATGACGTGGCTGTCCTTGTGTTTCGGTGTGACTGGCTACTACCCGCCCGCGTCGAGTCCGAGCGCACCGATCTGCGCCTTCCACTCCAACTGTTCGGCGCGCAGCCAGTCGAGGAACAGGCTGACCTTGCTCTTGTGCAGGTGGTCGAGGGGGCAGACGATCCACTGCGTGGTCAGTTTGATCGGCGGTGGCTCTTTGACCGGGCAGACCAGCGCGCCGCTGCACAGTTCGCGCCACATCATCAGCGTGCTTTCCAGTGCCAGGCCCATGCCGTCTACGGCGGCATCGACCGACATGTGACTGCGGTCGAACAGCACGCGCCGCGATTCGTCAGCCGGGGGGACGCCGGCCAGCGCGAGCCATTGCGGCCACTGTACCTGCGACTTGAAGGAGTAGATCAGGCGGTGTTGGCGCACGTCATCAGCCGTCATGCTGCCTGCCGCGGCGTAACCCGGCGCACAGACCGGGAGGAACGATTCCTCGGCCAGCCCTTCGACGAACAGGCCCGGCCAGCGGCCCTCGCCGTGGCGGATTTCGATGTCGACGGCCTCGCGCGAGAAGTCGGTCGGCTCGTTGGTGCCATTCAGGCGCAACTCGATATCCGGGTTGGCGTCGAGAAAGCTGCCCAGGCGCGGGCGCAGCCACTTGGTGGCCAATGACGGGGTCGAGCGCACGATCAGCACCGAGCGCGAACGGAAGCCGCGGATGCGCTGGGTAGCCTCGGCGATCTGCTCGACGCCGCCGGAAATCATCTCGAAATAGCGCTCGCCGGCCTCGGTCAGCACCACGCCCCGTCCGGCCTTGGTCAGCAGGGTCGTTCCCAGGTGTTCTTCAAGATTCTGAATCTGCTGGCTGACCGCCGAGGTGGTGACGAACAGTTCGCTCGCCGCGCGGGTGAGGCTGCCGTTACGGGCGACCGCATGGAAGACGGCGATGGCTCTCAGCGGCAGCGACATGGTTTCAGTGTTTCGCCGCCTTCTCGCGCGCCTCGGTGACGGCTTGCTCCAGTGCGCGCGCATCCTCCGAGCCGGGCTCGACTTGCAGCAGCAGGCGTCCCCAGTAGTCGGCCACCGCGGCAAAATCGCCGCGCTCGTTGGCGGCGGCGCCGGCCATGAACAGTACCTGCGCCTCGTTCGGCGCCAGCGCCAGGGCACGGGCGATCAGTTCGCCGGGTTTGCCGGCGAAGGTGCCGCTGCGCTGTACAAGGACTTCCGCATAGTCGGCGAGCAGTGCCGGCTCGCTGTCGAGCGTGGGCCCGACACGGCCGTAGGCCTCTGCGGAATCGGCGTAGCGGCCGAGTACCTTGTACGAGCGGGCGAGCATGATCCAGCCCTGCGGATCATCCGGGTTGGCCTTGAGCCGGTCGACCAGCTTCTGCAGCATGCCCTCGATCTCCTGTGGGCCGACGCGGGCCTGCGTGGCAACCGGATCGAGTGCCTGCGGCGTGCCGAGCAGCGCGTAGCCGCCCGCCGCGAGGAGTGGCAGAGCGAAAAGCAGGAACAGCGCGGTACGCTTGCCGCTGGCCGCAGTCACGTTTACAGATTCGTCATTCCGGCGAACGCCGGAATCCAGGAGATTCGACGAACTGGACCCCGGCCTTTGCCGGGGTGACGAACTCATGGTCGCGGTTGCCTCGTTTTCCATTCCGGCCTCTTCGAGCAGGCGGCGTTGCAGTTCCAGCCGGGCCTGGGCGAAATCGTCGGTGCTCAGCGAACCTTCGTCGCGGCTGCGTTCAAGTTCGCGCAATTCGTCGCGCAGGATCGCGAGGTTGGCTTCGCGCTGGTTGACCCCGGCGGAGGTCGCGGGACGCCGGTGCAGCAGCGGGCGCAACACGATGAACAGCACGACGGCCAGCAGCAGGCCCGCGGCGAGGAGGAATCCGGTGGTGCCGTTCATGCCTTGTCTCCGTCATCGCCGAGAAGGCGGGCGGCTTCACGCGCTTCGGCCTCGCTCAGCGGCGTGTCAGCCAGTAGCCGGGCGCGCCGGCGCAGAAAAACGATCAGCCCGCCGATCCCGCCGACGAGCAGCAGGCCCGGCCCGAACCACAACAGCAGCGTGGTGCCTTTGAGTGGGGGCCGGTAGCGCACGAAGTCGCCGTAGCGGCTGACCATGAAGTCCATGATCTCGCCATCGCTCTTGCCGGCCTGGATCAGGCCACGTATCTCGCGGCGCAGGTCGTGCGCCAGTTCGGCGTTGGAGCCGGCCAGCGACTCGTTCTGGCAGACCAGGCAGCGCAGTTCGGAAGAAATGGCGACGAGGCGTTTCTCGGCCGCTTCGTCCTGCGCCAGCGGTGCGGCTTCCTTGGCGCTCAGGGGGAGAGAGAAAAAGAACGCCAACAGGATCCAGCCGAACTGAAACCCTTGCGGACCTTTGCCCCTTCGCGCCTTTGCGGTGGACGTTGAATTCGTCATTTCGAAAGCTCCGCAACCAGCGGCAGGATCTTGCCGGAGAGCACGTCGGGCGTGACCGGGCCGATGTGTTTCATGCGGATCACGCCGGCCTTGTCGATGACGTAGGTTTCCGGCACGCCGTAGACGCCGTAGTCGATGCCGACGCGGCCGTCGAGGTCGAGCACCGAGAGCGCGTACGGGTCGCCGTGGCGCTTGAGCCAGGCGCTGGCGCGCTCGACGGCCAGGGCTTTTTCCTCGTCGGCGGAGATCTTGTCCATGTCGAAGCTGCCGTCGCCGCGCACTTCCTTGTAGTTCAGGCCGACGAGGGTGATCGCCTTGTTCCTGGCGATCTCGACGAGGATCGGGTGCTCCTGTCGGCAGGAGACGCACCACGATGCCCAGACGTTGAGCAGCCAGACCTTGCCCTTCATTTCCTCGGGCGAGAAGGTTTGCTCCATGGCACCGAGCCGGGGCAGCGCGAAGGCCGGCGTCGGTTTGCCGACGAGCGGGGAGGGGACCTCGCGCGGGTTGAGGTTGAGCCCGACGGCGAGCAGGACGACGAGGACGATGAAGCCGATCAGCGGCCAGAGGAAACGGTTCATGCGCGGGCCTCCAGCGTGGCAGCAGATGCGGCTTCGCGCCGGACGACGCGGTAACGGCGGTCGCAGACGGCCAGCAGGCCACCGAGCGACATCAGCACGCAGCCGGCCCAGATCCAGTCGACGAAGGGTTTGAAATAGACGCGGACGACCCAGGCCCCGTCCGGGCGCGCCTTGTCGATCGGCTCCCCGAGCGAGACATACACGTCGCGGAAAACGCCGACATCGATCGCGGCCTCGGTCATCGGCATGCTCGAGGTCGGGTAGGCGCGTTTTTCCGGCAGCAACTTGCGCTCGCTGCGCCCGTTGCGGATCAGGTCGAGGTCACCGACCCGTGCCGTGTAGTTCGGTCCCTTTTCCTGGCGGATGCCGTTGAACTTGAAGGTGTAGCCGGCCAGCGTCACCGTGTCGCCGACCTCCATCTTCACGTCCTTTTCCTGCTGGTAGCCGTTGACGATGGCCACGCCGACGACGAACACGGCGACGCCGAGATGCGCCAGATGCATGCCGAGGAAACTGGCCGGCAGGCTGCCGCTCGTCGCCCGGACGCGCTGGACGATGTTGAGCACGCTGGTGACGACGATCCAGGCAGCGAGCAGCAGGCTCAGGGCCACCAGCGGCTTCCACTCGCCGAGGAAAAACGGCGCGGCGACGCCGACGACGGCGGCGCTGAGGAAGGCCCAGCGCAGCAGGCGGGCAAGCTCGGGCACGCTGGCCTGCTTCCAGCGGGCGAACGGCGCGACGCCGATCAGAAACAGGATGGGGAACATCAGCGGCGCGAACACCGCGTCGAAGTAGGGCGGCCCGACCGACAGCTTGCCGAGGCCGAGCGCGTCGATCAGCAACGGGTACAACGTGCCGAGCAGCACCGTACCGCAGGCGACGACGAGCAGCACGTTGTTGGTCAGCAGCAGCGACTCGCGCGAGACGAGTCCGAAGCGTCCGCCCAGCCCGACTTTCGGCGCGCGCCAGGCGAACAGCGCCAGCGAGCTGCCGATGACGATGACCAGGAAGGCGAGGATGAAGATGCCGCGCTTCGGGTCGGTGGCGAAGGCATGCACCGAGGTCAGCACGCCGGAACGCACGAGGAAGGTACCGAGCAGCGACAGCGAGAACGCCGAGATCGCCAGCAGCACCGTCCAGTTCTTGAAGCTGCCGCGTTTCTCGGTGACGGCCAGCGAGTGCACCAGCGCCGTGCCGACTAGCCAGGGCATGAACGAGGCGTTCTCCACCGGATCCCAGAACCACCAGCCGCCCCAGCCGAGTTCGTAGTACGCCCAGCCGGAGCCGAGGGCGATGCCAAGGGTGAGGAAGATCCACGCCGCGGTGGTCCACGGTCGCGACCAGCGCGCCCAGGCGGTATCGAGCTGGCCGGAGATCAGCGCGGCGACGGCGAAGGCGAAGGCCACCGAGAAGCCGACGTAGCCCATGTATAGCATCGGCGGGTGGATGATCAGGCCGGGGTCCTGCAGCAGCGGGTTGAGGTCGCGCCCTTCCTCGGCGCCCGGCAAGATGCGCGTGAAAGGATTGGAGGTAAGCAGGATGAACAGCAGGAAACCGGCGGTGACGAGACCCAGCACGGCGAGCACGCGGGCGACCATGACGTCGGGCAGCGCCCGGGAAAACGCCGCGACGGCCAGCGACCACAGCCCGAGCATTACCACCCAGAGCAGCAGTGAGCCTTCGTGTCCGCCCCAGACGGCGGCGATCCGGTACGGCAGCGGCAGTTGGGTGTTGGAATGGTGCGCGACGTAGAGCACCGAAAAGTCGTTCTGCACGAAGGCGATGGTCAGGCAGACGAAGGCGACCAGCAGCGCCAGGTTCAGCGCGCCGGATGCCGGACGGGCAAAGGCGATCCAGCCGGCGTTACGGTTGTGCGCGCCGACGAGCGGCAGGATGCTCTGCGCGAGGGCGACGCAGAGGGCGAGAATCAGGGCGAAATGGCCGAGTTCGGGAATCATCGTGGGGTTCGCTCCTCGCGCGGGTTGATCTACGGGCTGACCGTCGTTTCCTGGGCCTTCTTCAGCAGCGCCCGCGCATGCGCCTCGCCAACCGCCTGCGCGGCCTCCGGCGGCATGTAGTTTTCGTCGTGCTTGGCCAGCACCTCGCTGGCCACGAAGATGCCGTCATCACCGATCTTGCCTTGGGCGACGGCGCCTTTTCCTTCCTTGAACAGGTCGGGGAGGATGCCCTGATAGCGCACGGCGATGTCCTGTTCGGTGTCGGTGACGACGAAGCTCAGCGTGACGCCATCGGCTTCGCGCCGGATCGAGCCTTCCTTGACCATGCCGCCGATGCGGAAGGCTTTTCCTTTCGGCGCTTCGCCGGCGGCGACCTGCGTCGGCGAGAAGAAGAAGACGAGGTTGCTGCGGAACGCATTGAGCACCAGCGCGGCAACGGCGCCGAGGATGACGAGTCCGGCGAGGATCAGCAGCAGGCGTTTGTGACGGGTCTTCAAAGGTTGTCCTCGCGGGATGGATGTTGGCGATCGAGCTTCTCGGCGCGGTACTGGCGTTTCAGGCGGGCGATCAGGTTCTTCCGACTGCGCGCGAGCAGGATCGGTTCCAGGATCATCAGCGCCGCCATGACGACGAACGACCCCCAGACGTAGAGGCCGTGCTTGCCCATGGCCAGAAAGTCGGCCAGGCTGTTCCAGTAGATCATGGCGCCTCCCCGGCCAGTTCGTCGCGCACCCACTGCGTGTCTTTTTCGCGTTCGAGCATGATCCGGCGCACGCGCATCAGCGCGACAGCGATGGCGTACATCCAGCAGGCCAGCGCGCAGAGCAGCATGCCCCAGAGCATGGTTGTGGCCATCGACGACTTGGCGAGATTGACCGACGAGCCCTGGTGCAGGGTGTTCCACCATTTCACCGAAAAGTAGATGATCGGAACGTTGACCACGCCGACCAGCGCGAGGATCGCCCCGGCCTTGTCGGCCCGGCGCGGATCGTCGATGGCCGACTGCAGGGCGATGAAGCCGACGTAGAGGAAGAGCAGGATCAGCTCGGAGGTCAGGCGCGCGTCCCACACCCACCACGTGCCCCACATCGGCTTGCCCCACAGCGCGCCGGTCCACAGCGAGAGAAAGGCGAACATCGCCCCGGTCGGCGCCAGCGCCTGCGCCATCATCCCCGACAAGCGGAAGTTGAAGGCCAGGCCGAGCCCGGCCCAGAAAGCCATCACCACGTAGATGAACATCGACATCCACGACGCCGGCACGTGCAGGAAGATGATCCGGTAGCCCTCGCCCTGCTGCGCGTCGGTCGGCGCGACGAGGAAGCCGACGTAGAGGCCGGCGATGCCGAACAGCGCGGCCAGCGCCCAGAACCAGGGAATCATTTTGCCGGCGAGCGGATAGAAGGCCTGCGGGCTGGCGAAGCGGTACCAGTTGAACAGTCGGTCACTCATTGCGTCATTCCAGGGCGATCCGTAAGGCGGCCGCGGACGGCCACGGGGAGAAGAACACGCCGGCCAGCGCCAGCGCCGCCAGCAGGGACAGGTGCGCCTGCGCGCCGGTTCCCGTCAGCGTCGCGTCGACGGCGCCGGCGCCGAATATTAGCACTGGAATATATAGTGGCAGGATCAGCAGCGAGACGAGCACACCGCTGCCGCGCACGCCGAGCGTCAGCGCCGCACCGATGGCGCCGATGCCCGACAGCGCCGGCGTGCCGATCAGCAAAGAGACGGTGAGGATGGCCAGCGCCTCGCCGGAGAGGTCGAACTGGATGCCCAGCACCGGCGCCAGCAGGGTCAGCGGCAGGCCGGAGATCAGCCAGTGGGCGACGACCTTGCCGAGCACGATCAGACCGAGCGGCTGCGGCGCCAGCGCCAGCTGCTCGAGCGTGCCGTCGCGGTAGTCGTCGGCGAACAGGCGCGGCAGCGAGAGCATCGTCGCCAAGAGGGCCGCGACCCACAGCACGCCGGGGGCCAGCTTGCGCAACTGGGCCGGCTCCGGGCCGATGCCGAGCGGGAACAGGCTGGCGACGATGATGAAGAAGAAGAGCACCGAGGCGATATCCGACCGCCGCCGCAGCGCCAGCCGCAGGTCGCGCACGATGACGGCGAGGATCGGCGTCAGCATGCCGCCATCTCGCGAGTAAGTACCAACTTCCGCACCGTGCCGGCGGCGATTTCGACCGGCTGGTGGGTGGTCAGTACGGCCAGCCCGCCACGCTGCAGATGCGCGCCGATCAGTCCGGCGACGAGGTCGACTGCGGCGACGTCGAGCGCCACGAACGGTTCGTCGAGCAGCCACAGCGGGCGCCGCTCGTTGACCAGCCGGGCCAGCGCCACGCGCCGCTTCTGCCCCTGCGACAGGTAGCGGCAGGCGAGATCCTCGCGTCCGGCCAGCCCGAGCGTTTCAAGCGCGTCGAGCGCTTGCGCCTCGTCCAGCGGCTCGTCGGCGAGCACGGCGGCCGTCAGCAAGTTTTCCAGCGGCGTCAGATCTTCCTTGATCGCGTTGTGATGGCCGAGGAAGCACAGTTCCCGCCGGTAGTCCTCGCCGAGCTTGCCGATCGGCTGCCCGCGCCAGCGGATCTCCCCGGCGGCGGGCGGCAGCAGGCCGCACAGCATGCGCAGCAGGCTGGTCTTGCCCGAGCCGTTGTGCCCGCGCAGATAGAGCAGCTCGCCCACGTCGAGACGAAACCCGAGCCCGGCGAACAGGCGGCGCTCGCCGCGCTGGCATTCGAGGTTGGAGGTTTCGAGCATGAACGGTCGGGTAGCGATGAAATAGATGGATTGTGCAGGCGCGAGTGTAGCCGCGGATTGACCTGCGTCAAAGAAATCGAAAGAAGTCACGATGGCAGCGCTAAGATGCGTGCCGGGAAACTCTGCGGGAGGCGCGGGTGTTTCGTTGGGTAGCTCTGAGGCAGCTTTCTCGGCGCTCGCCGTCGGTCAGCGCGGTGCTTTCGCTTGCCGGGGTGATGGTTCTGGCGACGGTGCTGTCGGTCGCCGGTTTGCTGATCGAGCTGCGGGAAGAGGAACTCGTGCACGCTCGTGGCGAGGTTGCGACGCTCGCCCGGGTCTTGTCGGAACAGACCGCGCGCACGTTCGACGGGGTGTCGATGGCCTTGCGCGGCATCAAGGAGCGCCTGTCGGATGATCTCGGTGTGCGCCTCGATCTCGACAGCGCGCCGGTTAGTTTCATCCTCCAGGGGCGCAGTTCCGGCTTGCCGCATGTGAAGTCGATCTTCGTGGCCGACAGCAACGGGCGCGGCGTCAATTCGTCGCGGACGGATTTCATTCCGCGTCTCGACGTGAGCCAGCGGTCGTTTTTCCGCTATTTCGCCGACGGCGGGGAGAACACGCTGTTCGTCAGTCATCCGGAAGTCGCCCGGGTCGACGGTCAGTGGACCTTCTACGCAAGCACCCGCCTGGCGCATCCGGATGGACGTTTTCGCGGTGTCCTCGTCGCCGCCATCAACATCGGCTATTTCGAGTCCATCTTCGAGGACGTCAGGCTCGACTTCGTCAGCCGGATCCAGTTGCTGAATCTGGACGGTGCGTTGATGGCGGGAAAACCGAACGACGGGCTCGAACTCGGCAAGACACCCGACAGGGCGGCGGCGGTCACTGATCTGCATGCCATGGCGCCGGGCAGTCTCGTCGAGGCCCGCGAGCAGTTCGCTGACGGCGTGCGTCTCGTCGCTTACCGCCGGGCGGGGGATTTTCCGCTGGCGATGCGGGTCGCCATCGACGAACACGAAGCGCTGACGCCGTGGCGGCGGCTCGTGCGGCCCATCGTCAGCGGCGTCGCGGTGGTGCTCTTCTTCGTTCTGGCAACGGCTTTTCTGTTGGCGCGGAACCTGGCGCGCAAGGACGCTCTGGAGGCGGAGCATCTGACCGAGCGCCGCCGTGCGGAAGACGAGTTGCGCGAAAGCAACCGCCAGCTTCAGTCGCTTTCGGCCAGCCTGCAGAACTATCGCGAGGAGGAACGCACGCGCATTGCCCGAGAACTGCACGACGAGCTCGGCCAGCTCTTGACCGGCATCCGCATGGAAGTATCGTGGCTCGGCAGCCGGCTGCTGCCGGAGCAGAGCACGTTGTCCAACAAGGTCACGACGGTGAAGGGACAAATCGACCGGACGATCGCCACGGTGCGGCGGATATCCTCGGAACTGCGGCCGTTGGTACTCGATGACCTCGGTTTGTCGGCGGCCGCCTCGTGGTACGTCGACCAGTTCGCGGCACGCACCGGGCTGGCGGTCGACCTGACCTTGCCCGACGTCGATCCGGAACGCGGTGATGCGGTGGCGACGGCGCTGTTCCGCGTCCTGCAGGAGTCGCTGACCAACGTGGCACGGCACGCGCAGGCCGGAAAGGTCACCGTCCGCCTGACGTTCGAGAACGGAGTCTGGTCGTTGAGCGTCCAGGACGATGGCGTCGGCTTCGTTCCCAACCCCGGCAAGCGCGGCGACATCGGCCTCGTCGGAATGCGCGAGCGGGCGCAGAATCTCGGCGGGCGCTTCGCGCTGACCTCGGCGCCGGGCCAGGGAACGCGGATCGAGGTCGTCATCCCGGCAAGTCAGATTGATGAGGAGCAAGCGTGGAAAAAATAGCCGTGCTGCTCGCGGACGATCACGCGATCATCCGCGACGGCCTGAAGCAGATTCTGGCCGACACCGACGATCTTGTCGTCGCCGGCGAGGCCGCCAACGGGCAGGAAGTGATGCAGAAGGTGCGTGAACGCGAATGGGGTGTGCTGTTGCTCGACATTTCCATGCCGGGGCGCAACGGGCTGGAACTGCTGCACATGATCAAGGAGGAACGGCCGGAATTGCCGGTCCTCGTCCTCAGCATGCACAACGAGGAGCAGTACGCCGTGCGCGCGATCAAGGCCGGCGCACACGGCTACCTGACCAAAGAGAGCGACAGCGAGCTGCTGGTGACGGCGATCCGGCGCGTGGCCAAGGGGGGCGTGTTCATCAGCGACAAGGTGGCGGAACTGATGGTGCGCGGCCTCCGTCCGGGCGACAAGCCGCTGCCGCACAATCTGTTGTCCGACCGCGAGTACCAGGTGTTCAACATGCTGGTGATGGGGCGCGGTCTTTCCGAGATCGGCGCCGAACTGTCCCTCAGCGTCAAGACCATCAGCACGCACAAGACGCGCATCCTGCAAAAGATGAATCTCGCCAACACGGCGGAACTGGTGCGTTACGCCGTCGCACACGGGCTCGCCGATCCCGAGGCCTTCTGAGCGCCGTTTCGGACACTCGCGCGTAGATTTTGTAGGAATTTCCCTACAGTCAAATTAATCCCCTTCCGATGTCAGGGGGATTGGCCTTTCTCTACACTTTTCGACATCGCCGGCTACCGTTCGCCATCGCGGATTCGCACACATTGACTGGCGTAATTCGATATCGACAAAGCGAGGTCAGACATGAAGAGAAAAAATCTGTGGGTCCAGCTTGCCGCGCTCGGTGCGCTTGGCGCATTGGGCAGCATGGCGGTGCAGGCCGCCGATCCGGCGAAGATCAACTGGAACAAGATCCCGGCGGTCAAGGTCGGGCTGTTCTACCCCGGCCAATCGTCGCACGAGTGGCTGCTCAGCAAGGACCATGACGGGGCCAGCAAGGTCAAGCGGGGCGATTCCTGCGTGTCGTGCCACGACGAGAAGGATGCCGAGAAGGAGCTGGGCGAGAAGCTGGTCAAGGCCGGTCCGCTTGAACCGATGCCGGTTGCGGGCAAGGACGGTTACAAGGACCTCAAGGTGCAGGCGGCCTACGATAGCAAGAACGTCTACCTGCGCTTTCAGTGGCAGACGCTGAACGCGTATCCCGGAACCGAACACCAATACCTGCGCTTCGACGGCAAGGAGTGGAAGGTCTGGGGCTTCCCGAAACTGGACAAGATCGTTCAGGACCGGCACATGCAGGGCATCTACGAGGACCGCATGTCAGTGATGCTCGACGATGGCAAGGTTCCCGGTTTCGACAAGCAGGGGTGCTGGCTGACCTGCCACAACGGCGAGCGCGATATGCCGAAGCTGGCCACCAAGAGTGAAGTCGCGGCCAATGCGTTGATGAAGGCCATTAAACGCAATGATGTGCGGAAATACCTGCCCTCGACACGCACCGATCCGAATGACTGGAAGACCGGCAAATCGATCGACGAGATCAACAGGCTCAAGGCGGCCGGCGAGTTTGTCGAATTGTGGCAGTGGCGGGCGCACCGCAGCTATCCTGTCGGCATGGCTGACGACGGCTACGTGCTCGAGTGGCGGAACAGCGACGCGGGCGCCAACATGTTCGCCGGCAACGCCGACGCCAAGACCCATGCGCCGAAGTTCATGTGGGACGAGAAGAAGGTCGGCTACAAGTCGATTACCGTCGGCGATCTGCGCAAGGGCGACCATTTCCTGATCCCAGAGAAGAACGCGGTGCCGTTCGATCCGAACGCCGGCTGGAAGGAAGGCGACATGATTCCCGACTACGTCGTCTCGCGGGAAAGGGCCAAAGGTTCGGCGGCGGACAATAACGCCATCGCCGATTGGAAGGACGGCGTGTGGACGGTGGTGATGATCCGCCCGCTGGGCCTGACCAACGCCGACGACAAGACGCTGAAGGAAGGCGGGGTTTATAACGTTGGCTTCGCGGTACACGACGACAACATCACCACGCGGGGGCACCATGTGTCGTTCAACAAGACGTTGGGGCTTGGCGTGAAGAAAGGCACCAATGTCGATATCAACGCCGTGAAGTTGCCGTGATTGCCTGTGACCGCTATCCGATCGGCAATCGGGTAGCGGTCCAGGGATTAGACGTTCCCGTTGCTGACTCGGTGCGGCAGGTGAAGGCGGGAAGGTGATGCGCAGATTTTTCCAGAGGGTATGCATGCCGAAAAAACTCTTTCGGGCTGCCGGTGCCGGCCTGCTCACCCTTGTGCTTTGTCTGTTCCCCGCCCTGGTTTCCGCCCAAGGCACCGACCCCACCCCCGAGCAACAGGAAAAAATCCGCCAGGCCAACGCCGAATGTTTTTCCTGCCACTCGCAGGACGGTTTCAAGGCCCCGCCGAAGGAAGGACTCGACCTCGGCAAGCTGCGCGGCCTGCTGCAGCACCCCGACGTCTTCGGCCAGTCCGACCACCGCCGCCTCGCCTGCACCAAATGCCACAACGAAGGCTACGACGAACACCCGCACGCCGACGACGCGCGTGACATGACCAGTACCTGCACCGACTGCCACAGCAAGAAAGCCAAGGTCATCGAACCCCAGTTCGAAA
>NZ_JCANUT010000064.1:0-20614 GCF_059569095.1 Propionivibrio pelophilus DSM 12018
TCTCGGCGCCCTGATCAAAGACGCCGGCAAGAAGAAGGTCTTCCTGATCCTCGACAACTTGCGTGTCCATCACAGCAAGCCGGTGAAAAAATGGGTGACCGAACACGCCGAGCAGATCGAACTGTTTTACCTGCCGAGCTACAGCCCGGAATTAAACCCCGAGGAACGATTGAATGCCGATCTCAAACAGGCGATGGGGTCAAAAGTCCCAGCCCGTACCAAAGCCAAACTCCGCTCCGCCGCGACCCAGCACATGACCGAACTTGAGCGTTCGCCTGAACGCATCAAGGCCTTCTTTCAGGACAAACAGGTTCGCTATGCCGCGTAAAAACTTATTCGGGCCTGATCAATAATTGCGAAGTTGCTTGACTAAATAACAGTAAATACTAATATGGTTATATATTCAACAAGGAGGTGTTTCATGCTGCGTTTCGATATCGCGCCGGTTTGCTCCAATGCCTACCGTTTCCAGGCCACCATGAGCTTCACGATTGCCGCGCTCTACCTGTTTACTCCGTGGAAATGGGTCGCGTTCATCCTGGCGATCGGCGGTTTTATTCGTGGCTTTGTCTCGCCGCACAGATGCCTGTCCTACAAGCTGTTCGAGAAAACCACGGCACGGATGGGGTGGGTAAAGAAGGTCAATGCCGGTGCCAAGATGTTTGCCGACAAGATCGCCTTCGTCGCCGGGGCGGCGATGGCCATCAGCTGGTTGGCAGGGTCGTCAATCGGGGCCATTCCGGCGACAGCGATCCTGATCTTCGCCTTCCTCGACCTGGCGACCGGCTTCTGCGCTGCCTGCTGGGCTTATTCTGCCTGGTATCGCATGCGCGGTATGGCTTGATGGGAGGGGAACTCCGGACGCGTTTTGTAATCTGCAGGTCAAGCCGTGGTTTCGATGCCGCCGCCGATGATGAACAGGTCGACAGCCAGTCTGTCGGCGCGTTTGACGGCGGCGGCGAATTGCTCCTGACTGAAGTAATGCAGCCCCATCGAGGCTAGCTGCTGCCGGGCTTCAAGCGGTGTCATCCGGGCAACGGTGTCGTTCGGAATGTGTGCGGTCCTTCGCTCGAGGCGAGGTGCGGCGGGAAGTTGGTCAGGCGAAGCCTCTGGTTGTGGCGTTACCACGGAAACGTCGGGCTTCTTCTCGCTGTCGGCGTTTTCGAGTTGCGCCAGATTGCCTGTGGCGACGAGCGTCTCGATGCGGGCAAAGACTTCGTGCCGGGCGAACGGTTTCTTCATGAAATCGTCGGCACCGATCCGCTTGGCGTAGAACTGCTCCGTTGCCTGCTCGTTGCCGCTGATCATGATTACCGGGATGCGGCTGGTCGCTTCTTCCTTGCGCATTTGCCGCAGCGCGGCGAACCCGTTGATGCCGGGCAGCACGATGTCGAGGAAGATGAGTTCAGGCCGGGTGGCCCGGGCAATGTCGATGCCGGTTTCGGCATCGGCGGCTTCCGTGATGAGACAACCTGCGGAACGCAGAATCTTGCCGAGTACGGCGACGATGGTCGGCGAATCATCGATGATCAGAACCCGACGTCCTTTGTGACTGTAGCGTTTTTGCCGGCGCCGCTCGGTCTGCGCGGTTTTTTCCGCGAGGGCGGAGGCTGTGTCGTTTTTGGTGAGTATCGATCTGATCTGCCGGATAAAACTCATGCTGGTGTTCCCGCCCCGTGTTCTGATAGTGGCGGCAAGTATATGCGAATCGGCAGCCCTAATGGCCGATGCATAGGCGGTTCAGGCGTTTCTTCGGGGAAGGCGCTGCGGGAACGTCATCCGGGAAAGGCGGTGCCTTCCCCGGTGAGAAAAATGCACGGTTGTGCTGGAAATGACCCTGTATCGTTTGTTATCGGGTCGTGGCCGTTCAGGCGGCTTCGGCGACGAATACGGTCATGCCGACAACACGGATTCCGGCATATTTCGACTCGTTCCTGGCAATCCAGGTATCGACCGCATCCAGTGTCAGGTTGGCAGCGAGGACTTGTCCGGTGCTTTTATTCACGACGGAATACATAGTTCAATCCTTTCATCCGAGTTGGCCAGTTTTACTTGAAACTGCAACGTGCCCCGCGGATCATGTCTCTCGCGAACGCCCGAAGTTCTCTCCCGGCGTCGACTATCCCAAAAAAAAATCCCACACCGGTTCGGCATGGGATTCAAAATCCCATCGTTGCGATGGGTCAGGGAGGGTCAAACATTGTCAGCGGGGGACGCTGAAGCAACGTCGGCAATATTAGGCGTACACCTTTCCAAAGTCTGTTTGACATCTTCAGTACTTGCGTAACGGATTGTAATCAATCCGGGGCGTCGGTTTTCAAGGCCGTAACCCCGCCTTTTGGCAAAGCGCGACATAGCAGGGGCCGTCGAGGTCGCTGCCCGGAGGCAAGCCGGCCTGCAGGCGGAAGCTGTTGAGTGCGTTGCGCGTGCGTTGTCCGATCACCCCGTCGATCTTGCCCGGCGAAAAGCCGAGGTAGAGCAAGGCGATCTGCGCCGCGCGCAGCTGGAGATTGGGGAGGGAGCCGGAGGCCAGGCGGGCGTACGCCTGTTCGAGCTTGATGTCGTACTGATTCTTGGCGTACGCCGCGCCGTTGTATCCGCGGGCGAAGGCCGCCCAGTCGCGGCGCTGCAAGGCCTTGTGAAGATTGCGGGCGGCGAGGAAGCGGCCCATGGCCAGAACCTGTTCATCTTCACCGTCCGTCATGGCGTGAACCATGGCCTCGGCACTTTCGAATCCGGCCAGGTCGGCATTGAACCCCATGATCTGGCCGAGCCCCCAGGAGGCGGAGCGCAGGGCCGGTTCCGGGCCGAGACCGTGAGCGAGACATAGCGCGAGCGCCTCTTCGAGTTTTGCGTATTGCGTACCCAGGCCGCCGTAGCCGCCGGCCGGGCCCGAGAGATGCGGGGCCTGCGCGTTGAAGCGGCCCTGCGTCTCGCGGCGGAAGATGTGGCGCTCGAACAGGATCTGTGGCCGGCCGTCGAGGCGGAAGCCGCAGCCTTGTGTCACCCCTGAAGTTTCGACGTCCACTACGGCCCAGATGACGGCGGCTTCGGCTTGTTGCAGGCCGATCTGCGCAAGGGCGTTGCCCAGACCCGAAGAAGTCAGCGGTTGGCGCTTCCCGACGAATTCCATGATTGTCCTCCTCAAGACCAGGGGCGTGCCTCGATGTGCAGTCGTCCTGCGATACCCGGTCGCGTCTTCTGCGCGACGGGAATATCGAAGGCGAGTCCGGCACCGTCGGGCAGGGCATAGGCCGGAGCATTCTTCCCGGGACGTCCTGGGTTGTCTTCCTGATAGCCGTACTTGATGCGCCAGCCCGTAGGCTCCGAAGTATCGGGAAACGCCTCGACCAGTATCCACTGGCGCAGGATGTAGCCGCCCTCGTAGTGGCGCTTCATGAACATCACCCCGTCGACCTCGTAGTCCGGAACGAGCACCTTCAGGTCGAAGGCGAAACTGACCGAACCGGAGGCCTTGACGCTCTTGCTCGGGTCGAGGAAAACCGAGAACAGGTGCGGGCTGCGGCGGCGATCGGGGGGGCGTTTTGTGGTGGGCTGGCCCGGGAAGAGTTCGTCGTAGGTGCGGAAGATGGCCGAGTTCTCGCGCGCTTCTCGGCGCGTCATCTGCCACTGGCAGCCACGCACGCTGACCGCAGCTTCGAATTGATAGGCCGCGCGCACCGCTTTCCCGGCCTGCATTTCCCTGGCGACCTCGTTCGGGAGGGAAATGTCGTCAATGTCGAGGATGCCGTCGATGCGCAACGCGCCGAACAGGAAACGGGTGAGGTTCTGGTAGCCCTCCTCGGAATTGACGATTCCGTAGTGGCCGGAGTGACTGCGATGGACGAAGGCGCGCGGCGAGGTGACGTCGCGGCCGTCCGCCCCGGGGCCGTGGGTGGTGGCGTTCTCGATGCGCACCAGGCCGTCGCTGGCTTCCCCGGCCGCCCAGGACGACAGGCCGCCGGCGACCGTGTAGTCGCGGGCGTTGGTGCCGACCAGGTTGAAGATGCGTTCCGGCGGGAAGTTGCGCACCACCGAAACGTCGTCGCCGGCAGGGAGCGCCAGGTAGCCGGCCA
Organism: Propionivibrio pelophilus DSM 12018; assembly: GCF_059569095.1. Classification (NCBI taxonomy): domain Bacteria; kingdom Pseudomonadati; phylum Pseudomonadota; class Betaproteobacteria; order Rhodocyclales; family Rhodocyclaceae; genus Propionivibrio; species Propionivibrio pelophilus. Next base: position 4,077 of record NZ_JCANUT010000064.1, read on the forward strand.
TGCGTTCGCGGTTGAAATTGTTGACGTCGCCGAAGCTCATCCAGCCGGGGATGTTGCGCACGATGCGCATGTCAATCCCGTTGTGCGGCGTAGCGTAGGTGAACACCTTGTCGACGGCGCGGCGAGCCTCCGCCGAACCGATCGCCGGGTTCTGCAGGAAGGCCCGGCAGACGAGGCCGCCCATCGAGTGCGCGACCAGATACACCCGGAAATCTTCGGGCGTGACGCCGTTCTTCGGGTTGGCGCAGACCTTGTCGCGCAGACGCAGGATCAGTCGGTCGAGGCCGCGGGCGAAGTGCTCGATCGGCGGCGTTTCGCCACTGCCGAAGTCCTTGCTGGCTTCGTCGTAGTAGCGGTGGATGACGATGCAGCGGTAGGGAATCGGCCGGTCGGTGCGCTCCGTGGCGACGAGGTCCTCGCCATCCTCGAAGACGTCGAAGTAGCCGTGGTCGCTCATCAGGCGAACGAGCGGCGACTCGAAGAAAAAGCGCTTTACGTCGCCGGTCCAGGCCATGCGCGACTTGGTCGAGCCGATATTGAATCCCATGTAGGGGTCGGCGACGGTTTCCTCGATCTCGCCTTGCGTCGCGGCGAAACCGCGCACGTAGATGATCGGGTGGAACGGGGGGTGCGGGCTTGCGGACATGACGATCCTCCGGTGAAAAGCTGGGATGCACGATCCGGATGCAGCCATGGACTCTGAACTGGCAGCAAAGTTCGTGATCCAATGGGGCGCTAAACCTTAGGGAAACGCTGAAATATTCGTCACCCCGGCGAAGGCCGGGGTCCAGTTCGTTGAATTTTCTGGATTCCGGCCTTCGCCGGAATGACAAATCTTCAATAAATCAGCACGTCCTTAGTGAAGCGATCATAGGCCGATGCCGGAAATCGTCAATCGATGTATCGCCGCTTCGATGCGCGTGCTATGGTCAAAAGGCAGCGTAGTTGTTGAATGAAGGAGTCGCGGTCATGCAAGCAGAACGCACTTCCGATGTCTTGTCGATGGCGCCGCAGGCATATGTTGCGGAACGGGTCGAGCAATACCAAAAATGGTATGACGGCAAGGCGGTGATCATGAAGCGCCGCTACCTGCAGATGCGTGCATTCTCGGTAGTCGGTGGCGGCCTCGTGCCGGTCCTCGTCAATCTGCCTTCTTCGCACACGCTGTTCGATGTCCCGGTGATCCAGCTTGTGGTTACGGTGATCAGCCTGCTGGTCGTCGTCACCGTGTCTCTGGAAAGCGTTTTTCATTACCGCGAGCAATGGAAAAACTACCGTTCGACCGAGCAGTTGCTCGGGCACGAGAAATTCCTCTTCCGTTCGCGTGTCGGCCGCTATCGCGATCTGGACGACGAGAAGGCGTTTCGGCTGTTCGTGGAAAGAGTGGAAGAGGCCATTTCCATCGAAAACGCCGCGACCCTGAACGTGATGACCATGGCCAGCGAGACAGTGGAAGCCACGAAGCATGCCAAGGCCGGCGCTCACTGACCTACCTCTCACGACCTGGCGAGGTGAAACATGGAAAAAAGCGACCAGCCCAAGGCGACCCTCGACGATCTTCTGGCCGAACTGAAAGCGCAAGGCGCCAGGAAGAAGGACCTCTGGGATCGCCTTCCGATGATTTCGACGTTCATATCCACCGTGGTCCTCGGCGTTGCCGGCCTGTGGTTTACCCACAGCTATAACCAGCGCCAGGCGGCGATCGTGGAAATGCAAGCCAGGCAGGATCAGGAGAACAAGAAGCAGCAGGCGCGCTGCTGGTCATCACCACTCTGGCGAGTCCGGAGTTCGCCACGCAGTTCGCCAGGCTCAATCCCTCCCGGGGAACCCAGGCTGCGGCCGACCGTATCATGGCCGGCGCCGCTTCAACCAGCCAGGCGGCGCTGTCCGTTGCTGTCGCCGTCAAGGTTCCACAGGCAGTTCCGGACGCTCCACGGCCGCAGCCTGCCGCTAGCGGGACGAAGCGTGGCTGGATCTACCTCGGCCATTACGTTGCGCCCGAAAAACGCTGGGAAACGCGCTATTTCGATTTCCCCGAGTCGGCCGATCCGGCGTCGCTGGTGTCTTCATCCCCCGCAGTGCGCAATCAGACTGGGAGCATCAATGTCCGGGTCGGCATGCCGACCGAGTCGGGAGCGTTTCCTGCGGTTCGCGAGGCGCTGAAGCCCGGCAATCGCGTCAAGGTTCTGACGGTCAGGGAATGGTCCTACACCGGGTACATGTGGGCCGAGGTCGATTACATGCCGTAATCGGGGAATATTGGTCAGAAAATCTTCTCCCCGGTAGAATCAGCTCCTTCGGCCGTTTCCGATTTTTCCAATGCAACACTCCCCCAAACTGCGTTCTCCGCTCGACCGCCTGCGCCAGGTGGCGATGTTCGAAATCGGCGGCCTGCTGCTGATTACGCCGCTTTTCGTCTGGATTTCAGGTATCGCCCTGCTCGATTCGCTTGGCCTGCTGGCACTGATGGCGGTGATTGCAGCGATCTGGAACGCGCTCTATAACACGTCCTTCGACTGGTTCGAAGGACGTCTGACCGGACGCACGGCCGACCGCCGTCCGGCGCTGTTGCGCGTGGTGCATGCCGCCGGTTTCGAGGGCGGGTTGTTGCTGGTCAGTCTGCCGGTGGTGATGGCCTGGACCGGCATGGGCTGGCAGCAGGCGCTCGTCGCGGACATCGGTCTGGCAGCGGCGTACGTGGTTTACGCCTTTGTCTTCAACTTGGGGTACGACCGGGTCTTTCCTGTTTCGCAGCCGGCGTAACGTCCCTTACCGGCTGTTTTCGAAGTGCTCGATCATTAGCTGCGTCGACTGCACGCCGTTGTACTCGTTGACCGACAGCCGGTAGGCGGCGCGGATTCTCGTGCCCGGCGATTCGCTGAAATTGAACTGGATGGCCTCGATGCGCATTTCGCCGCGGCGCAGGCGGAGCTTGAGGTGCTTGTCCTTGAGGATGCGCTGGTTCTCGACGGTGAATTCGTCCTCGAACAGCGGCGCGGGGAAGCCCTGGCCCCAGACTTCGTCGTCGAGCAGGCGGGCGGTGTTGATCGAGACGTAGCTCTCTTCGAGGCTGCCGTCGGTTTCCAGCGTGCGGGTGAGGTCGGCCGGCGCGAGCAGTTCGTCGGCGACCTGGGCGAACAGTTCGCGGAAGCGGGGGAAGTCGGCTTCCATGATCGTCGCACCGGCGGCCATGGCGTGGCCGCCGAAGCGCTTCAACAGTCCCGGCGCACGCTTGGAGATGAGGTCGAGTGCATCGCGCAGGTGCAAGCCGGGGATCGAGCGGCCGGAGCCCTTGAGTTCGCCGTCGGCAGTGGTCTCGTCGCCGCGGGCGAAGGCGAACACCGGGCGGTGGCGCTTGTCCTTTATGCGCGAGGCGAGGATGCCGATGACGCCCTGGTGCCAGTCCGGGTCGAACAGGGCGATTGCCGGGCCGTCGGTTTCACTGATTGCGTCGAGATGAACGAGCGCCTGTTCCTGCATGCCGGACTCGATGTCCTTGCGTTCGCGGTTGAGCTTGTCGAGTTCCTGCGCAATATTCAGTGCGCGACCTTCGTCGTCGGTGATCAGCGCCTCGATGCCGAGCGACATGTCGGCGAGGCGTCCGGCGGCGTTGAGGCGCGGCCCGATCATGAAACCGAGATCCATGCTGCCGGCCTTGGCCGGATCGCGCCCGGCGGCGCGGAAGAGTGCGCGGACGCCGGGGGTCAGCCGCCCGGCGCGCATGCGCTTCAGGCCCTGATCGACGAGGATGCGGTTGTTGCGGTCGAGCTTGACCACGTCGGCGACCGTGCCGAGGGCGACGAGGTCGAGCAGCGCGGCGAGGTTCGGCTCCTTGACGCCGGTTGCGTCGCCAAACCAGCCGCGCGTGCGCAGCTCGGCGCGCAGGGCGAGCATCACGTAGAACATGACGCCGACGCCGGCCAGCGATTTGCTCGGGAAACCGCAGCCGGGCTGGTTGGGGTTGACGATACAGTCGGCCGCCGGCAGTTCGTCGCCGGGCAGGTGGTGGTCGGTGATCAGCGTGGCGATGCCGAGTTCGGCGGCGCGGGCGACGCCGGCCAGGCTGGCGATGCCGTTGTCGACGGTGACCAGCAGGTCGGGGTTCATCGTCGCCGCGAGGTCGACGATTTCCGGCGACAGCCCGTAGCCGTAGGTGAAACGGTTGGGCACCAGGTAGTCGACGCTGGTGCCCGTGTCGCCGGCCAGGGCGCGTAGCGCGCGCACGCCGACGGCGCAGGCGGTGGCCCCGTCGCAGTCGTAATCGGCGACGATCAGGATGCGTGCCTGCGCCTCGATGGCGTCGGCGAGCAGCGCGGCGGCGGTGTCGGCGTGGGTGAGGCTGGCCGGCGGAATCAACGCGGCGAGTTCGTAGTCGAGTTCCCCTTTGGTCTGGATGCCGCGGGCGGCGTAGATGCGGGCGAGCAGCGGATGTACGCCTTGCTGTTCGAGCTGCCATTGCACGCGGGGCGGTACCGGGCGGGCCTTCAGTTGGGTCATCGCGATTCCTTGGCCAGCGCGCCGATGAAGTCGGCCAGCGGTTGTGGGCGTTGCCAGATGCGCCATTGGTCGAGGCGGCGGCAGTCTACGGTCAGTGCGGCATACGTCGTCGCGGCGTGCAGCCGCAATTCTTTCAATTGCCCAGCGGACAGGGCGCGGCGCAGCGGGGCGAGCCACTCGGAATCCAGCCGGGCGAGGGTGTCACGGTAGTCGGCGCCTTTTTCATATTGCACCGGGCCGAGCAGGTCATCGAGTACGACAAGATGCCGCGTGCCGGGGGCGAGGGTCGCGAGAAGCGCGGCTGCATCGTTGGGGCAGGCGTGGGTTGGGGTACCTGCGGTGCGGGCCAGGCCGATGGCAAGGGGGTCGTTTGCCCAGACGCCGTCGAAGTCGCCCTCGATGCGCTCCGGCAGGCGGCCGCGTCCCCACAGCCAGAGGCTGTTGAGCGGCAGCGCGCCCTGTGCCTCGCGGCGCTGGTTGACCGGATGCGTGTGCAGGAAGGCCTGGATCTCGTTGCACAGGTTGTGTACGGCGCGCTCCTGCAACACGTCCGGCAGCAGGTGCTGGACGCTGCGCCCGGCGACGGCCGAAAGCGGCGGTGCGTCAAAGGCCGGGAGCGTGCAGTTTTCGGCAAGGCGCAGATACCAGCGATGCGGCGCGGCGTAATGGAATTCGCCGACGTCGGCGAAAAACTGGTTCAGGTCGTCGACGAGCGCCTGCGCGTCGTCCGGCGCGATGTTCAGCGTGGCGCCATCGGCGAGAATCAGCAATTGCTGGTCCAGCCGCAGGTGCACCGGGTCGGCGGCGAGCCACTCGCCGTCGTGCGGAGGTGCTTCGTGGCCGGCGTCGCCCGCTCGCCGGAATGCCGCATAGGCCGCGTTTCCTTCATGGCCGAACAGGGCGGCGAGCATTGCTTCCAACGACTGCGTCGGCCGGTGGGCACGGCGGCTGCGCGCCAGTAGGGCGTTCAGCGCCGGGCAGGGAAGATCGGCGAGCGTTTCGCGGTCTTCGGGCTCGGGCCAGAGCAGTTCTGGGATGAGCAGGGTGACGTGGGGCGGTGGGAGCGACATGCGGCGCCTGAAAAGCGTGGGGGCGATTGGGGCCGGAAGTTTACCATGCGGGCGACAGCGCTCCGGAGATGTCGTCTTCCATGTTCGAGCGATCGCCGGGCATGACGTGTACCATAGCGTTCTTTTCGAACCGACTCGGATACGGGCCCCGGATGGCGCTTCCCTACGAATTGCTGATCGGCCTGCGCTACACGCGGGCGAAGCGGCGCAACCATTTCATTTCATTCATTTCGCTGATCTCGATGCTCGGCATCGCGCTGGGCGTGACGGCGCTGATCGTCGTGCTGTCGGTGATGAACGGCTTTCAGACGGAACTGCGCAGCCGCATCCTGGCTGTCGTTTCGCACGTGCAGATCAGCGGCGCGGACGGTGAGATGGCCGGCTGGGAGCAGGTGGCCGCCGATGCGGCGAAGCTGCCGGAGGTGCGTGGCGCGGCGCCCTATGTGCAGGCGCAGGGGATGTTGTCGTTCGGCCAGTCGGTGCGCGGGGCAATGGTGCGCGGGATCATCCCGGACGAGGAGGAGAAGGTCGCGGAGTTCCGCGCGCACATCAAGGAAGGATCGCTCGATTCGCTGCAGCCGGATGCGTTCAATATCGTTCTGGGCAGCGATCTCGCCCGCAACTTGGGTGTCGTTCCCGGCGAAAAGGTGACAGTGATTGCGCCGCAGGGCGTGGTGACGCCGGCCGGCGTGGTGCCGCGGTTGAAGACCTTCACCGTCAGCGGCATCTTCGAGGTCGGCATGTTCGAGTACGACAGCGGCTTGGCGCTGATCCGCATGGAGGACGCGCAGAAGCTCTACCGCATGGAGGATCGCGTCTCCGGCGTGCGCTTGAAGCTCGACGACCTGTTCCGCGCGCCGTGGGTGGTGCGGCAACTGGCCAACACCCTGACGGTGCCGGCGTACATCAGCGACTGGACGCGCAGCCACGCCAACTTCTTCCGCGCCGTGCAGATCGAGAAGAACATGATGTTCATCATCCTCTCGCTGATCGTCGCCGTCGCGGCGTTCAACATCGTGTCGACGCTGGTCATGGCGGTGACCGACAAGCAGGCCGACATCGCCATCCTGCGCACGCTCGGCGCCAGTCCGCGCAGCATCATGGCTGTGTTCATGGTGCAGGGAGCGCTGATCGGCTTCATCGGGCTGGGCCTCGGCGTCCTCGGCGGCGTGACGCTGGCGCTGAACATCGACGTCGTGGTGCCGTTCATCGAGCGCGTGCTCGGCACGCAGCTCTTTTCCAAGGAGGTGTATTACATCTCCAGCCTGCCGTCCGAGCTGCAATGGAGCGACGTGACCACCATCACCGCCGTGTCGTTCATCCTGTCGCTGGTGGCGACGATCTATCCGAGCTGGCGCGCATCCCGTGTCAATCCGGCGGAGGCGCTGCGCTATGAGTGAAAATCGCCAAATCGTCTTGGCCTGCCAGGGGTTACGCAAGATTTACCGTCAGGGCTCGGCCTACGAAGTACCGGTGCTGAACGGTGTCGATCTGGAAATCGCCGCCGGCGAGCGGGTGTCGATCATCGGTGCGTCGGGGTCGGGCAAGAGCACGCTGCTGCATCTGCTCGGCGGGCTGGACAGCGCCAGCGACGGCTCGATCCAGTTGATGGGCCGCGACTTGGCCAAGATCGGAGATGCCGAACGCGGCGAGATGCGCAATCGCCATCTCGGCTTCGTCTATCAGTTCCACCACCTGCTGCCAGAATTCACCGCGCTGGAGAACGTGGCGATGCCGCTGATCATCAGGCGCATGCCGAAGCCCGAGGCGGAAGCGAGGGCGGCGGCGATGCTCGGCGAAGTCGGCCTGTCGCATCGCCTCGATCACACGCCGGCGGAGCTTTCCGGCGGCGAACGCCAGCGGGCGGCGATCGCCCGGGCGCTGGTGACGGAGCCGGCCTGCGTGCTGGCCGATGAGCCGACCGGCAACCTCGACCGGCAGACGGCGGAGGATGTGTTCGAACTGATGCTCTCGCTGAACCGCTCGCACCGCACCAGCTTCGTGATCGTGACCCACGATCAAGGGTTGGCGGCGCGTGCCGACCGCATCCTGATGCTGCGCGACGGAGTGTTCCGGGACGACACCTGACGGACTCCCCGTTACTCCTCCGTTTCGTTGATTTCCTGGATGATCTTGAACAACGCCGGCAGGCGGTCCGGGCATTGTTTTTCGGCGGCTCCGGCGATCGCTTGCAGCGATTTGGCCAACGACTCCGGCGTCTTGCAGATGCGGATCCCGTCGGCGAGCGTCTGGGCGTGCGTGCCGAAACTGTCGACGCAGAAGTCGATCAACAGGTACTTGGCTTCGGAAAGCACGATGTCGTCGTTCAACTCGAAACGGCCACGCTGGCGCGCGGCCTTCCGTGTCGATGCCTCCGCGCCTTCGAAAACGACAAAGCCTTCGTTTTCCAGCGCGCGGATTTCGTCGAGGATCTCGTCTTCCTGGAACACCGAGCGTTCGACGACCTGCGCGACGGTATGCGGCTTCTCCACGCTGACGAGGACGCTGCGCTTGCGGATGCTCAGCTTGTAGAGCCGGTGCTTGAGTTCATCCTCGCCCTTGGCGGTGATGCTGAGACGGGTCGATGCTTCCACGGTTTTCCTTTGACCAGCCCGCCGCTCAGAACTTGAAGCGCGAGATCGATTTTTCCAGGATCGCCGCCGTCTTGCCGAGCTTCTTCACGCTTTGCAACAGCTTCTCGAGTTCGTCCTCCGACTTGGCTTCCGCGTAGTTTCTCGCCGTTTCCTCGAAGGTGGTGACCTGCGCGCTGAGCACGCTGGCGTTCTCGCGGATCGTCGAGGTCATGTTGATAAGCTTCATTTGCATCACCTTCAGCGAAGCCATCAGGCTGTCGTTGTCGTCTTTGGCGACGTCGATCTCGATGGCCAGGTCGCCGTTGGCGATCTTCTTCATGCTTTTCGCCGCGTCGTACGGTTCGCCACCCAGCTGGCGCAGGATGACCGCGCGCATGCGCAGGACGAGCACCGCGACCAGCGCCAGCAGGGCGCCGCCGACGATGAGGAACGTTGCCGCCTGCCTCCAGAAGCGCGCTTCGATGTCGTCCATGTAGAAACCGGTGCCCGGCATCCAGCCCCACGGTTCGAACTTCATCACGCCGTTAAGCTTGGGGAATTGTTTTTTCGGAGCGTCCGGCCTCGGCGCGCGGATAAGCACGAAGGCCTTGCCGTCCTTGCTCACGGCCAGCGCATCGCGATAGGCCTGCGCCGTCGAACGCCCGTCAGGCATCATGCCGCCGTCGTCCGGGGCGCCGAGCCGGCTGGGAATCGGGTGATAGATGAACGAGTCGCCGCTCAGAGAACGGATGAAGAAGTAGTTGCTTTCCTGGCGCTGCGCCCTGATCGCCTCGATCGCCCGAAGCTGGGCGACTTCCCGGGTCATCGCGCCATTGACTTCCAGCGCGTAAAAGTAACGGAGTTGCGAGTCGGCGAAGTCGAGTAACTGGGTGATCTGCTCCTTGCGTTCCTCGATGACGCTCTGCCGCACCGTGTACAGCCCGAAGGCGCCCATGATGGTCAGGCTGGCCAGCGATGCCGTGATGATGACCATAACCCGGTTCTTGAGTCGCATCGATTTCGCTCCTAGATGCCTCGCGGTGACCCGAGGCGAACGTTCGCCCATAAGAAAAAACCGTCGAAGCTTACACGCTTGAGGCGGGTTCCGGTAGTTGTTTGCTAGAATCAGCCGGTTTGCGCGGACGCCGGCAGCTGAAATCGCAGAAACCGCAGAATCCGTTTTGCCACACAATCGAAGAAAGAGGAGTTAGACATGTCCAAGAACCTGCTCGAACAACTGCGGGAGATGACCGTCGTCGTCGCCGATACCGGCGACATCCAGGCCATCGAAAAATTCACGCCGCGCGATGCAACGACGAATCCCTCGTTGATCACCGCAGCCGCGCAAATGCCGCAGTACCAGAGCATCGTCGATGAAACCCTGAAGCAGGCCCGCCTCGATTGCGGCGCAGAGGCCCCGGCGGCCAAGGTGGCTTCCCTGGCGTTCGATCGCCTGGCCGTTTCCTTCGGTCTGAAGATTCTCGAGATCATCCCGGGCCGCGTGTCGACCGAAGTCGATGCCCGCCTGTCCTACGACACCGCGGCGACCATCGCCAAGGGGCGTGAGCTGATCGCGCAGTACGAAGCCAAGGGCGTCTCCCGCGAGCGCATCCTGATCAAGATCGCCGCCACCTGGGAAGGCATCCAGGCCGCCGCCGTTCTGGAAAAGGAAGGCATCCATTGCAACCTGACCCTGCTCTTCGGCCTGCACCAGGCGATCGCCTGCGCCGAAGCCGGCGTGACGCTGATCTCGCCGTTCGTCGGTCGCATCCTGGACTGGTACAAGAAGGACACCGGCCGCGACTCCTACCCGGCCAACGAGGATCCCGGCGTGCTGTCGGTGACCCAGATCTTCACCTACTACAAGAAGTTCGGCTACAAGACGGAAGTCATGGGCGCCAGCTTCCGCAACATGGGCGAAATCACCGAACTCGCCGGCTGCGACCTGCTGACCATCGCACCGTCGCTGCTCGCCGAGCTGCAGGCGACCGAGGGTGACCTGCCGCGCAAGCTCGATGCAGCAAAGGCCTCATCGGTGGCTGTTGACAAGATCACCGTGGATGAGGCAACGTTCGCCCGCATGCACGCGGCCGACCGGATGGCATCCGAGAAACTGGCCGAAGGCATTGCCGGATTTACCAAGGCGCTGGAAACGCTCGAAGCCATGCTTTCCGCGCGCCTGAAAGAGCTGGAAGGCTGATCGAGACATCAAGAAGGGTCCGGGGGGGCTCGGAGAATGGGGAAAGACGGGAGGCCGTCTTTCCCCGTTTTCATTTGGGCGTTTGCCGGCGTCTTTTCCATTCAGCGATTTGAGTGATGCGCCTCTCGATCCTCGCTTTTGCAGCAGGTGTCCTGGCACTGCAGATGCAGGGCGAACTGCCTGGGGGTTGGCCGTTGGGCGTACTGGCGCTTGCTGGTGTGGCCGGATTCCTTGTGGCGCGGAACGGCAAGGGGTTGCCGGCACGCTGTGTCGTCGTGCTGTCCTGTGCCGTCCTCGGTTTCGTCTGGGCCGGCGGGCGGGCGCAGATCCGGCTGGCCGATCATCTGCCGGAAGCGTGGGAAGGGCAGGACGTCGAACTGGTCGGCGTGGTGGCCGCCCTGCCGCAACGCTTCGAACAGGGCGAACGCTTCTTTTTCGACGTCGAGCAGGTGCTGACGCCCGGGGCGCAAATTCCGCATCGGGTATCGCTGTCCTGGTATCGCGCGCGGGCGGGGGCGGGCGAGATCGGTGAGAACGCAGGAGCAGGGTCGGCGCGTTCGGTTCACCCCGGCGAACGCTGGCGTTTCACTGTGCGGCTCAAGCGGCCGCACGGCAATGCCAATCCACAGGGGTTCGACTACGAGGCCTGGCTGCTGGAGCGAGGTATCCGGGCTACCGGGTCGATCCGTACTCGCAGCGAGGCGGTCCGGATCGACGAGTTCGTCTGGCGCCCGGCATACCTCGTGGATGCCTTGCGCGACCGACTCCGCGAGCGCTTCGTGCGGGCGCTGCCGGATGCGCCCTACTCAGGAGTGTTGACGGCACTGGCCATCGGCGACCAGCGTTCGATCCCGTCGGCGCAATGGCAGGTGTTTCGCCGGACAGGCGTGATGCACCTCGTCAGCATAAGATAAGCATTAAAACGTAAATCGTCCTGAAGATGCATTTATATAGACATCAGATCTCGATCTCGTAGCTATTAAAACGTAAGTATCCGTATAATGACGGTACGCTATTTCATTGAGGCTGTGCCGTCATGCCCAAGGCTTACTCCTATATCCGGTTTTCAAGTGTCAGGCAGGAGCGAGGCGATTCCGTCGCCCGTCAAACAAAACTTTCCGTGGAGTATGCGGCAAAGCACGGTTTAGACCTCGACACCGAATTGAACATGAAGGACCTCGGGATTTCCGCGTATGACCGATCCAACCTCGACAAGGGAGCACTGGGCCAATTCCTGATTTTAGTCGAGGCAGGCAGCATTCCTCGGGGTTCATATCTCCTTGTTGAGAGCTTGGATCGTCTGTCCCGCGACAAGGTAATGGATGCTCTGACCATCTTCCTGAACATCCTGAGGGCTGGAATCGTTATCGTGACGCTGGCTGACAACCAAGTCTATAGCTACGAAAAGACCAACGACAATTGGTCGAGCCTCATCATGTCGATTGTCATCATGAGCCGTGCCAACGAAGAGTCCGCCATTAAGAGCCACCGCATTCGATCTTCGTGGGATGCTAAGCGGAAGAACATCGCAAACAAACGCCTGACGAAGCGCTGTCCATATTGGCTGAGACCTACTGATGATGACAAAGGGTTTGAATTCATTCCGGAACGCGTAGCGATTGTCAGACGCATTTTCAAGATGTCGAAGGAGGGCGTCGGTGGTGCCACCATCGTCAAGATTTTTAATACGGAAGGCGTGCCGGTCTTTTCCACAAAATCGAATGGCTGGCAAACCTCCTATATTGAGAAGGTTTTTAACAGCGTTTCCGTCTATGGTGCGTTGCAGTTGAAATTACAGCGCGACGGGGAGGAGACAGAACTCGAAGAAATACCGGATTACTACCCGGCGATCATGTCGAAAGAAGAATGGTTGCTGGCAGCTGCGGCTCGAAAATCGCGGCGCACACGAGGCGGCGTAAGCAAAGGCAATCAGCTGAGCAACCTGTTTTCAGGCCTGCTGCGCTGTGGGTACTGCGGCGGACCAATGAATATGGGCGGTTCGGTGAAAAAACGCGCCAGCGGCAACCACAGTGAGAGGAAGTACGTTGCATGTAGCAATGCTCGCCGGGGTATCAAGTGCAACTACATTCAATGGACTTACGACGATTTCGAGCAGTTGGTATTGAAATTCTGTAAGGCCGTCGATCTCTCGCAAGTCCTCGGTGTGAATCAGACTGGTGAGATTGAATTGAACGCTGAGATGCAGAACCATGAACGAATCAAGCAGGAAATCGTTGCCGTAAATGGCCGCAATCAGACCTTACTTGATGTTCTGGAGAGCACGGCACAGGCTGAACCGATGCAATTGATCCTGGACCGAATGAAAGCCAATGAGACCAAGCTCGACAGTCTGAAAGACGAGCAGAAGCAATCGGAGGAAAAAATCCTGCGCCTGACGAATTCCCGAGTGGATGCGTCAGTCCAGCAAAACCTGATCGTGGCTTTGTTACAGAAACTCGAATCCTTGGAGGGCGATGAATTGCATCTGCTGCGCATCCGCTTGTCCGAAGCGATCAAACGGGTTGTCAAACGGATCATGACCTACCCAGGTGGCCGCTGGTATTCCGAAGAAGAAATCGAAAACTATCGACGAGACCTGATTGCCTCGGAGGAATTCGACGACGAAACCGTCAAGGAAATGTGCGCCAAGCTCGACGCGCAGCCCAACAAAAAGAACAGGATGCTAATGCTGGAATTCCACAATGGCGAGCATCGAACGGTTCTGGCGTCGGGCAGGGTACTCGATCAAGGGAATCCACCGCCTGCCGATTGGGACATCCCAATGCTTTTCGAGAGTCTGGCTTTCAAGCTTTTCAAGCGCGTTGCCGCCGATGCTTAAACAGGTATTGCTTGCTCTTGTCGTTTTCGCAACGGCAGGAACAGCGTTTTCAGCTGGCAACGACTTCGCTGAGTGCCGCCAACTATTCGCGAATGGCACCCCTCCTGCTGTATCGGGTCGGAATGCAATACAGGCGAGGGCGCTTTGTTATCGCCAGTTTGCCGTATTGCACTCGGGTTTGAGCCATACGCCTGTCTATGTTGCTGAGCGGTTGAACAAGTCGATGCTGCTGAATGCCAGAGAAAACCAACGAGCCGACAAATTCTTTGTCGATGCTCGGTTGCCAGCGCGGGAACGCGCTGATCTGGCTGATTACCAAGGCTCTGGCTATGATCGAGGCCACATGGCTCCAGCGGGTGACATGGCGACAGTTGAGGCGATGGCACAGAGTTTTTCACTGGCGAACATGGTGCCTCAGGCTCCTATCAACAACCGCAAGGCTTGGGCTGATATTGAGAAAGCGACACGCCACTACATCATGCGTAGTGCTGGCGATGTGTTCGTCATTACCGGTCCAGTCTTTGAAAAATCGTCTCCGACCATCGGAACGAACAACGTTTGGGTGCCACAGCATTTATTCAAACTGGTCTATGACCCGTCATCGAAACGGGCGTGGGCGCACTGGCTGGAAAACAGTGATCAGGCGAGGGTAAGCAAGCCAATCAGCTACGAAGAACTGGTTCGACGCACCGGTATTGAGTTCCTGCCCGGTCTGTAATGGGCGAGGGTGTGATGGTTGTGTGGGCTTGTATCACAGCGTAAACGCTCTGAATGCCGCATGGTATAAGGGTTTCAGCCTATCAGTGTAGGCAGTGTGAGATGTCCGTCAGCAACTCTTTGATCGTGGCAATCGGGTGCCGCCCCGGTCTTTCGGCCACAAAGCCTTTTCCATTATCGGGACCATCCCTTCAAATCCATGAAACGGCAACAGGGAAAAGGGTGCCAGAGCCCGTTGAATTCTGTGGGTACCCACAGAGCGAGATCCGCCATAGGTGCGGCGTTGTCTATTTCGGGAAATAGCTGGACTGTGGGCATACTGGAAAATTTATTCGTGTCACCAGTTTGGGTGGTGTAGGTCGTCTGATGTGCCCGTTTCCATTTGTCAGCATCGGATTTTTTGCTTGTGATTGAAAAGACAACAAGAACAAAAGAACAAGCTGAAATACTCTTGGTGGAATAAGATGTTGGTTCAATATGTCTACTGATTAAAGTCTATCCTTGAGCAGAATTCTATATCACGCGCTGTGCCGCTCATCCGTGGATGCGTCCCCGTTCGATGAGTCTATTCTTACGGTTGCTAGAAAATCCAGTGTCCGTATTATCAGTCCCTACATTGGTATTTCGTACCTTGAACGGATCATCGAATGTTCAGAAAGCTGGCTGCTGGTATCAGATATTGAGGCATGGCTTTCTTCTCTCTCAGTCCGCGCCCGCCCCCGAGCATGGAGTTTTATTCGAGGCAATTTAGACAGAATTCATCATTGCGCAGGAATTCATGCGAAGGCAGTAATTGGTGATTGTATGGCTATGCTTGGTTCGGCGAATCTGACTGAAACTGGAATCCTTTCACGCACGGAGCTAGGAATTCTTATCGATGAAAAAAATCAGGTCGAAGAACTTCAGCGCTGGTTTGACGGCTTATGGGAACAGACTTCCTCTCCATTTATCGACGAAACTAGCGCCCTTGTGGCGTGGCTCGACGAAGAAAGCCAAAAAAGTGTTAGTCGTCGGCAGAAATTTGCACTATCGCCAGAAACACGAAAAGTACGCGCCAAACTGATTCGCATTGAGCAGCGTCGTGATCCGTTATCGTTCAACGGTCTTAGTCTTGACTCAGTGGCTCAAGCGATTTTGAGTCGGGACGACCAGCATTACACTTCACTAGACAAATCTCTCGAGAAAGCCATCGATAAACTCGCACCTGCCGGTTTTACACTGAAGGATATTTTTATTGAGGTTCGTTGCAGGACCCCTTCTGCGACCGTACGTGAAGTGTATTTTCTCCTGGTGCAGCATTGTGCTAATCACCCACGATCCGTATTCGTCGAAGAGACGGTCAATAGACTCGTTTAGAGGTAGCCCCGGAAATTCGGGCAGTCGGATAAGTGATATTTCTGCTTCAATAAGCGACGGAAGTCGCCGACCAACAGGAGCAGAGAGCAATGAGAAGACCCCGCCGTAATCACACAGCCGCGTTCAAGGCGAAAGTGGCGATAGCCGCCCTCAAAGGCGATGAGACCCTTGCCACATTGGCGGAAAAATTTGACGTTCATCCGAACCAGATTACGCAATGGAAGCAGCAGTTGCTGGAGAATGCAGTTGGCGTATTCACAACGGCCGCTGAGAAACAAGTGGTGGGTCCGGACCTGAAAGACCTTCACGCAAAGATAGGCCAGCAGGCGCTGGAGATCGATTTTTTAGCCGGCGCGCTCGGTCGCATGGGCGATGCGAGCGCAAAACGATGATTGACAAGGCGCATGATCTGCCGGTTGTGCGGCAGGTACAACTGCTCGACCTCTCCCGTTCGACGGCGTATTACCGGTCGCAGCCGATGTCGGAAAGCGACGTTCTGCTGATGCGTCGAATCGACGAATTACATCTGGAACATCCGTTTGCTGGTTCTCGCATGCTGCGAGACATGCTCAGGCTGGAAAAGATCGTGGTCGGCCGCAAACACATCGGCACGCTGATGAAGAAAATGGGCATTGAAGCGCTCTACCGCAAGGCCAACACCAGCCGGCGGAACCAGGCGCACCGGATCTACCCGTACCTCCTGCGTCACCTCACCATCGATCGCCCGAATCAGGTCTGGGCCATGGATACGACGTACATCCCGATGCAACGCGGATTCGTCTATCTGACGGCCGTTCTGGATTGGGCGACACGCCGTGTGCTGGCCTGGCGGCTGTCCAACACGTTGACGGCTGATCCGTGTGTCGAGGCGCTGGAGGAAGCCATTCTGAAGTACGGTGCGCCGGAAATCATGAACACCGATCAGGGCAGTCAATTTACCAGCACGGCTTTCATCAGCGTGCTTGAGCAGCACAAAATCCAGATCAGCATGGATGGAAAGGGCTGCTGGCGCGACAACGTCTTCGTCGAACGGTTGTGGAAATCCGTGAAGTATGAAGAGGTTTATCTGCACGGTTATGAAACCGTTTCCACCGCCCGACAGGCCCTGAACCGCTATTTCGATTTCTACAACCGCCGTCGCCCGCATTCAACGCTTGACGGAAAAACGCCCGACATGGCCTACTTCAACCTCACCAAGCCGCCGCTCGCCGCGGCGGCTTAAACCCCGGTAGAAATATCACTTATAAAAACCGAAATTCTGTCCAACTAACCGGGGCCACTCCTTT
>NZ_JCANUT010000065.1:0-20382 GCF_059569095.1 Propionivibrio pelophilus DSM 12018
GATGTAACATTGGGATTTTTGGGAATCCTTTTAAGTCAGCGGGTTAGCCAACTTCCGGCGTTCTTGGTTGCCTTATTGGCAATATTGGAACTTCGCTAACTCGATGCAGCAATAAACAAAAGTAACTTGACAGCGCCAAATGTTTCGCCACAAACTACGCAGCTAAATCGTGTCAACCGGAAAATTCAGGGAAATCGGCAGGCCGGTTTGCACGGGTTCGTGAAAAAACTGCGAGGAGTCTTTGTTCATGCAGGATAAACGTTTGTCCGGGGGATGCTTCAAGATCATCGAGATGATTCTCGCCTTATGCATGTTCTCGATGGTCGTCATGGTGTTCGGCAACGTCGTGTTGCGCTATGTCTTCAATTCCGGGATCACCGTTTCGGAAGAAATGTCCCGTTTCGTGTTCGTCTGGATGACCTTCATTGGCGCGATCGTCGCCATGCGCGAAGGTGCGCATCTGGGCGTCGATACCGTGGTCGCCAAGTTGCCGCGCCTCGGCAAGAAAGTCTGCCTGGCAATCAGCGAGCTTCTGATGCTCCTCTGCTGCGTGCTTTTCTTCTGGGGAACGTGGGCGCAGCACGAAGTCAACGCCACCAACATCGCGCCGGTCACCAGCCTCAACATGATCTGGGTTTACGGCATCGGCTACGTCACCAGCATCGGCATCGGCCTGTTGATCATCGACAAGCTGTGGCGACTGGCGACAAACCGGATCACCGACGAGGAACTGGTCCAGGTTCGTGACAGCGAAGAAGAAGCCATCGTGCATGCGACCGCGGACGAGGCTGAGCAACAGGCTGAACGCAAGGCAGGGCAATAATCATGACCATCTCCGTATTCCTTTTTTCCCTCCTGGGCGCGATGGCGCTCGGCATGCCGATTGCCTTCGCCCTGCTCGTTTGCGGCGCCTCGTTGATGCTCATGCAAGGGGGCTTCGACCCGACCATCTTCTCGCAAAAGATCATCGAGGGCACCGACAGTTTTCCGTTGCTGGCGATCCCGTTCTTCCTGCTTTCCGGCGAACTGATGAACGCCGGCGGCATTTCCAAGCGTATCGTCAACTTTGCCTTGGCCTGGGTCGGACACATCCGCGGCGGCCTCGGCCTCGTTGCGATTATGGCGTCGGTAATCATGGCGGCGATGTCGGGGGCGGCCGCAGCCGACGCGGCCGCGCTGGGCTCGTTGCTGATTCCGATGATGCGCAAGGCCGGTTATGACGTAAGAACGGCCGGTGGACTGCTTTCCGCGGGCAGCGTCATCGCACCGGTGATCCCGCCTTCGATCGGCCTGATCGTGTTCGGAGTCATTGCCAACGTGTCGATCGGCAAGCTCTTCCTGGCCGGCATTTTCCCGGGCTTCCTGATGGGGATATCGCTGGTCATTGCCTGGTTCTGGGTCGTGCGCAAGGACAAGATCGACATCCTGCCGCCGATGCCGTTCAAGGAACGGGTGCGGGTCACTCTCGACGGCGTCTGGGCGCTTTTCACGCCGTTCGGGATCATTGGTGGCCTGAAGCTGGGCATCGTTACCCCGACCGAAGCCGGCGTGTTTGCCTGCGTGTATTCGTTCTTCATCGGCAAATTCGTCTACGGCGAACTGAAGTGGGGTGCTGTCTATCCCATCCTCGTGTCAGCCGCGAAGACTACCGCGGTCGTCGTCTTCCTGATCGCCGCGGCCCTGGTGTCAGGCTACCTCATCGCCATTTCAGACGTGCCGGGCGAGGTGAGCAAGCTGCTGCAACCGTTTGTTCACAACAAGATACTGCTGATGTTCGTCATCATGGCACTGGTGGTCATCGTCGGCACGGCGCTGGATTTTGCCCCCACGGTGCTGATCCTGACGCCGGTTCTGATGCCCATCGTCAAGCAGGCCGGCATCGACCCCGTCTATTTCGGCGTGCTGTTCATCATGAACAACGCCATCGGTCTGATCACGCCACCAGTCGGCATCGTGCTCAACGTGATTTGCGGCGTGGCGAAGATCCCGATGGACGGTCTGATGAAAGGCTTGTGGCCGTTCCTGTTCGCCGAGGTCCTGGTGATGTTCGCCATGGTGATCTTCCCCGAGTTGGTGCTGACGCCACTCAGGTGGCTGCTCTGATTTCCGTTTTTTTGACCAACCTGCCGGAACTCACATAAACCGGCAACCCACGAAGGAGAGGGAATATGAACTACGCAAAATTGACTCCCGTTGCCGCTGCCCTGCTGCTCGCCCTGAGCGCCGGTGCCCAGGCCGCTGAAGGGTTCCAGGATCGCACGATCCGCGTCTCCAACGGCGTCAGCGAAGAGCATCCGAACGGTGCCGGCGAGAAAAAGATGGCCCAGTGCGCGGCCGACAAATCCGGCGGCAAGATGAAGATCAAGCTGTTCTGGAACGGTACGCTGGGCAACGAACTGGCGACCATCCAGCAGGTGCGTACCGGCTCGCTGGAAATGGTGCTGGCCTCCCCGGCACCGATCACCGGCATCGTCCCGGAACTCGGCGTACTCGACCTGCCTTTCCTGTTCGACAACGCCATCGAAGCACGCAAGGTGCTCGACGGCAAGATCGGCGACTGGTTCGGCAGCAAGATGGAACCGGCGGGCCTCGTCAATCTGGCCTGGATGGAAAGCGGCTTCCGCCACACCACCAGTTCCAAGCAGCCGATCACCAAGTGGGAAGACTTCCAGGGCATCAAGCTGCGCGTGATGCAGAGCCCGATCTACATCGACACCTTCAAGGCGATGGGGGCCAACGCCGTGCCGATGGCCTTCTCCGAAGTCTACTCGGCACTGGAAATGAAAGCGGTCGATGGCCAGGAAAACCCGGTCAACAACATCGAGAACATGAAGTTCTACGAGGTCCAGAAGTACCTCTCCTTTACCAAGCACTCCTACACCCCGACGCTGGTCATGGTTTCCAAGAAGCTGTGGGACACGCTGTCGTCGGTCGAGCAGAAGACGCTCAAGGATTGCGCCATCGAAGGGCGTGACGTGCAGCGCAAGGCCAACGCCGATGCCGAAACCAAGAGCATCGAGATGATGAAGACCAAGGGCATCGCCGTCAATGATGTCAGCCCGGCCGAACTGCAGCGTATCCGTGACAAGACCAAGCCGGTCAGCGATGCCTACGCGGCCAAGCTGAATCCGGAAGCCGTGTCCATGGTCTTCAACGAGCTGAAGGCCATCCGCGGCACCAAGTAAGTCGCTTCACCGGTGGCTGTCCGTCCGGGCAGCCACCGTGCCCCCCAAGCTTAACGTTACCCCCCGTCCCCCAGGAAGCAGCAATGAACACCGCAAAGAAAATGAAAGTTCTGGTCACCGCGACCAATTACTCCACCCTGTGCGCGGCCGCCAAGCAACTCCTTGAAAGCAGCAACTGCGAAGTGATCGAGAACCCCTTCGGCCGCCCGATGACCTTCGATGAGTTGAAGGGCTACATTCCGGAGATCGACGGCGTCGTCGTCGGTGTCGATACGTGGAACGAAGCGGTGTTCAAGCTCGCGCCGAATCTCAAGGTGCTGGCACGCTTCGGCGTCGGCGTGGACAACATCGACATCGAGAAGGCCCGTGAATTCGGCGTCAAGGTGTGCAACGCCGCCGGCAGGAATGCCAATGCCGTCGCGGAACTGACCATCGGGCTGATCATTTCGGCCATGCGCAACATCCACACCCTGCACCAGACCACCCGTCAGGGCCGCTGGGATCGTTTCGTCGGAGAGGAACTGGTAGGCAGGAAGGTCGGCATCCTCGGGTTCGGCAACATCGCCCAGAAGGTCGCCAGGAAACTGTCGGGCTTCGACGTCGACGTCATCGCCTACGACAAGTACCCGAACCTCGAAGCCGCCAAGAAACTCAACGTTACGATGGTCGGATGGCAGGAGGTTCTCGAACAGTCGGACATCGTCTGCATGCTGTTGCCGAGCATCGCCGAGACGCGGCAGTTCATGAACGAAAAAACCTTCGCGATGATGAAGGACAAGGCCTACTTCATCAACACGGCGCGTGGTGCGCTGGTCGATGAAGCGGCGCTGAAGGTAGCTCTGGAAAGCGGCAAGCTGACCGCGGCCGCCATCGACGTGTACGAGCGCGAGCCGTCGACCATCGACAATCCGCTGTTCAAGGTAGATAACGTCCTGACGACGCCGCACACGGCTGCGGAGACCTACGAGACGTACCACGACATCGGCCTGTTCACCGCGCAGTGCATTCTTGACGTGTTTGCCGGCAAGACGCCGCAGAACCTCCTGTAACGGAATAGACCATCTACCCCGTTCAACGGGTGGGACTGCGAAGGCAGCCTCACCCGTTTTTTTCGTCCTCGCTTTTAGCTGCGGGAAAACGGATGGCGACTTCCAGCCCACCGCCGACGGCATCGCCGAGCGTCAACTCGCCGCCACTCACATCGACGATGCGCCGCACGATCGCCAGCCCCAGGCCACAGCTTCCGCGCGTGGCGCGCGCCGGTTCGATCTGGGTGAAGGCTTCGAAGGCGCGCTCGCGTTCGGTGGCGGGAATGCCGGGGCCGTGATCACGTACGCGCAGGGTAACCGTGCCGGCCCGTTCGACGGCCAGCGCCACTTCGACGGGAGGCGCGCCGTACTGCAGCGCGTTGTCGATCAGGTTGTCGAGCAGGCGCTGCAGGTCGCCGTGAGTGATGGCGACGAGGCTCGCCGCGGCCGGCGCATCGACCGCCATTTCGACAGGCCTGCCAAGCTCGCGTTGCCGTGCAATTTCGTTGCTCACCGCGTCGGCGATCGGCAACGGAGGTGGCGGCTGCCGGGGATTCGTCTCACTGCGCAGGAAAGCCAGGCACTGCTCGACGATGCGTTCCATGTCGAGCGTGTCGCGCTCCAGGCCCTGGCGGTCGGAATCGCTTTCGAGCAACGCCAGGCGTACGCGCAGGCGGGCCAGCGGCGCGCGCAGGTCGTGCGTCAGGCCGGCGAGCATTTCGCGCCGTTCGTCCTCGGCACGGGCCAGTTGCGCCAGCATGGTGTTGTGCCGCTCGGCCAGCCGGCGGACTTCGGAAGGGCCGCTTGGCGTGACCTTCTGCGCGCTGCCTTCGCCGGTCGCCGAGACGGCCTCGCCGAGGCGGCGCAGCGGACGGACGATGCTGCTGACGAAGATGCCCGCGATCACCAGCAACACGGTCAGCGCGATGGCGAGGTTCCACCACAGGTCGTGCGGCAGCTTCTGCGGCTTGAAACGCGGAGCCGGCAGGATCAGCCACCAGCGTTCGCCGCCAGCGTTGAACCCGATCCACAGGCCACTGCGCGGGTCGGGATCCTGGCGCAGGCTGACTTGCTCACGGAGGATATGCCGCAGATCCTTGCCCAGTTCACGGGCAAAGCCGAACTGGGGTACAAGGGGCGGAATTTGCCCCCCGTCGGGTCGTAGTTGCAGCCACTGTTCGTCCGGCTCGGCCATTTCGAGTCGCTGGCGAGCCTCTTCGTCGAGGCCGGGCAGCAGGGTCTGCAACATCCGGATCTGGCCGGCGACATAGCGCGCCGTCCGGTTTTTGTGGTCGATGCCGCGGTTGTCGAGGATCAGAGAGAAGGTCGTGATCTGGGCGACTGCGATCACCGCAACGACCAGCAGCACGGTACGCAGTGCCAGCGAATCAGGGAACAGCCGGAGTTTCACTGTGCGCTCTCGGCAGTCGCTTCGGTGTCGGGCACGAAGACGTAGCCGACGCCCCACACCGTCTGCAGGTAGCGTGGTTTCGCCGGATCGTCCTCGATCAGCCGGCGCAGGCGGTGAATCTGCACGTCGATGGCCCGGTCGAAGGATTCGCTGTCGTCGCCGCGCGTCAGCTCGAGCAGACGTTCACGCTTCATCGGCCGTCCGGGGTTGCTGACCAGCGCGTTGAGCAGGGCGAATTCGCCGCTGGTCAGCGTTACCTCCTGACCGTCGCGCGACAGCTGCCGGGCCGCCCGATCGAAGCGCCACTCGCCAAAACAGAACGGGCCGCCCTGCACCACCGGAACCGCCGTGCTCGGCGTCCCGCGGCGCAGCACCGCTTCGATGCGGGCGACCAGTTCGCGCGGATCGAACGGCTTGCCGACATAGTCGTCGGCGCCCATTTCCAGCCCGATCACGCGATCGACCGGCTCGTCGCGGGCGGTGAGCATGATGATCGGACGCGTCTCGCCGCGCGCGCGCAGCCGCCGGCAGGCAGCGAGCCCGTCCTCGCCGGGCATCATCAGGTCGAGCACGATCAGCTGCGGCTGGTAGCGGTCGAGGAAAGCGTCGAGCTGGCTGGTGTCGGGCAGCAGCAGGGCGTCGAAACCGTGGCGCCCCAGGTAGGTGGCCAGCAGCTGGCGCAGTTCGGGGTCATCATCGACAAGCAGGATCTTTTTCATGGCGGAGTGACAGGTGCAATGCGGGATGAAAACCGGGCCATTCTATGCCGCGCGGCGCGGGCGGAATACGGAGTGAAACAATTCGCAACGGAGAATCGAAATTTCGGCTATTCGGGGCCCGCCGATGCGAGCGGCAGAAGCACCTCGGCCGTCAGGCCGCGCCCTTCCCTGCCCTCCTTTCCATCTCCCAGCAGGATGCGGCCCCGGTGTGCCCAGCAGATCTCGCGGACGATCGCCAGACCCAGGCCGCTGCCATCGGCGTCGCCGCGTCCGAGGATGCGATAAAAGCGCTGGAAGACCTTTTGGCGTTCGGCTTCGGGAATCCCCGGGCCATCGTCGACGACGCGCAGGCGCACGAATTCCGCCGTCTGCGCCAGTTCCACGCTGACGTGGCCATTCTCCGGCGTGTAGCGCAGCGCGTTGTCGATCAGGTTGGAAACCATCTCGCGCAGCATCGTGGCGTTGCCATGGACGAAAGTGCCGCGAGCGACACCGTCGAACGACAGGTCGATATTCTTGCGTAGCGCCAGCGAGGCCAGTTCGCCGGCGATGTCGCAGACCAGTTCGGCGAAATCGAGCCGTTCGAACTCCTGGATCAGCCCGTTGGCCGGCTCGGCGCGAGCCAGCGTCAGCATCTGGTTGGCCATCCGCCGCGTGCCGCGGATGGTGGAGATCAGGCTGCCGAAGGTGCGGCGCATTTCCTCCGGATCGTCCTGGCGCAAACCGTACTCGGCCTGGGTGCCGAGCACCGTCAGCGGGGTGCGGATCTGGTGTGCTGCATCGGCCAGGAAGCGTCGCCGGGCCTCCAGCAAGCGCGCCAGACGCCCCATGTGGAAGTTGATCGCATCGACCAGCGGCAACAATTCGTTCGGCACATTACTGGCTGGAACCGGCGTCAGGTCTTCCTCATTGCGCTGGCGAATGGCATCGCGCAGGTCGAGCAATGGACGAAAGGCGTTCCGGACCACGATCAGGACCAGGAACAGGCCGGCGGTGATCAGCAGCAGTTGCGGCCGCAGGCTGTCGATGAACAGGCTGAAGGCCAGCCGGGTGCGCGCCTCGGTCGTCTCGGCAAAAAGCACGGTTACTGCATCGCCACCAGCCAGTTCCGGATCGTAGAGGCGTTTCGACAACGCCCCCAGACGCACCGACTGGCTGCGGTAGATCGAATCGACGATTTTCGGTTCGTCGCCTTCGCCTTTCAAACCGGGAAACGGCAGGTCGTCGTAACCGGTGATCACGTCACCGGAAGGACCGATGACCGAGTAGAAGACCCGCTCCTGCACGCCCTCCTCGAAAATGTCCAGCGCCGAATACGGAATGTTGACGGTGATGTCGCCTGCCGTGGCGTGGACGCTTTCGGCGATGTTTTTCAGCGAAGCCGCAAGCGAGCGGTCGTAGGCCCGGTTGGCCGCATCGATCGCCCCCTTGTAGAACCACAGCGCATTGAGCGGCAGCAGGATCACGATCGGCAGGATCAGCCCCCAGATTACCCGCTTGCGCAGGCTGAACGAACGCCGTTCGGCGTCAGCCTTCATTGCCGGTGTCGCTCAGCACGTAGCCGAGGCCGCGCAGGGTGCTGACGAAGGCGCCCGATCCCTCCAGCTTCTTGCGCAGGCGGTGGACATAAATCTCGATGGCCTCGATCCGCGCCTCGTCGTCGAAGCTGAAGATCTTTTCGAACAGGACATTGCGCGGTACCGGCTTGCCGAGGCGAGTGACGAGGACTTCCAGCACTGACAACTCGCGCGGCGTGAGCGACAACGGCCGGCGGCCGACCGAAGCTATGCGGTTGGTCGTGTCGAATTCAAGCTGCCCGACGCGGACGGTCGGCATCACGTTGCCGCTGCGCCGCAGCAGCGACTTGATTCGCGCTTCCAGTTCGGCAACCTCGAAAGGCTTGGCCAGATAGTCATCGGCGCCGAGATTCAGCCCCTTGACCTTGTCGTCGAGCGTGGAGCGGGCGGTGAGGATCAGCACCGGCACGCGGGCGGTCTTTTCCTGGGCGCGCAGGTGGCGCAGCACGTCCAGCCCGTCCATTCCGGGCAGCGACAGGTCGAGGATGACGAGGTCGTAGGGCTGGGTGAGCAGGGCGGTCAGCGCGTGCTCGCCGCGCTCGACGACATCGACGACGAAGCCCGACTGGCGCAGGGTCTTGGCCACCCAGATGGAGAGTTCGGCGTGATCTTCGACGAGCAACAGGCGCATGGCGGACGGGAGAAGGAGCGTTTTTCTAGGTTGTCGCAAGAGGGGCGTTTAAGATAACCGGATTTCGGCCGACAGGCCAGATTAGAAAGAGGTGCGAATGTTCGGGAAGGGTCCTTGGCACGGCATCGCGCGCGCGCTGCTCACAACACTCGCCGCTTTCGCTCCGGCCGCGCACGGCGGCACCGTGGTGATCTACGCGGCGGCCGACCTGGAGGTCATCGAGCCGCTGATCGTCGATTTCGAGCAGACGCACCCGCACATCCAGATCGAATACCACGACCTGCAGACCACCGATCTGTACGAGCGTTTCCTGGCTGAGGCCGGTCCGAACGGCCGGGCGGATGTCGTCTGGAGTTCGGCCATGGACCTGCAGATGAAGCTGGTCAACGACGGGCACGCACGACCGCACCGTTCCGACGAGACATCGGCGCTGCCGGGGTGGGCCAAATGGAAGGACGAGGCGTTCGGCACGACCTTCGAGCCGGTATGTTTCGCCTACAACCGGGACAAGCTGACTGCCGAGCATGTGCCGCAGTCACATGCCGAACTGGCAAGGATGCTCCGGGAGAGCCCGGAGCGCTACCGCGACCGGTTGGCGACCTATGATCCGCAACGCTCGGGCCTCGGCTACCTGCTGCATAGCCAGGATCTTGAGGCCAATCCCGTGGTGTTCTGGACCCTGATCGAGGAAATGGCCCGCGTCGGCCTGAGCATCGAGCCGACCACTACCCAGATGCTCGACCGGATCGCCAGCGGCAAGTCCGAGTTGGGATACAACGTCTTGTGCTCCTACGCCAAGGCCCGGAGCAGCCTTGATCCACGCATCGGCAGCGTCATGCCGCGGGACTATACCCTGGTGATGAGCCGCATCGCCTTCATCAGCCGCTACGCGCCGCACCCGGACGAAGCGGAAGAGTGGCTGGACTACGTCCTGTCCAAGCGGGGGCAGACCATACTGAGCCTGATCGGGCTTCATTCGGTACGCAACGATGTCGAAGGTGATTCATCGGCCGCGTCGTTGCGGCGGCGCCTCGGCAAGGCTTTCCGTCCCATCGTGCTCAACACCGGCCTGCTGACCTATATCGATCAAAGCAAGCGAAAACTCTTCCTCGCGCAATGGGACGCGATGCTCGACGCAGCCTCGGCCAAGGATGGCGACAACCGGCGTCTGCCAAGGAAATAAGCAACTCCCCTACGCGTATCTGAAAGATTGTTGAAAGGTCGATCAGATAGATTGGCGTCTCATCCCGGCGGAGGGGCCGGCAAGCAGCATTGCCGAGTCGATCGCCGGTGGGTGAAACCCCGTTTTTATGGAGGAACAAACGCATGAACAAGAAATGGACATTGCTGGGTGGATTGCTTGCTTCGATCGTCATGGCCGGCTCGGCGGGCGTGGCATCTGCGGCAGACTGGAAACCGACCAAGCCGATCGAGATCATTGCGCCGGCAGGCCCGGGCGGTGGCTGGGATCTTCTGGCACGCACCGTGCAGAAGGCGCTCACCGAAGAGAAGCTGGTCGATCAGCCGGTGCTGGTGACCAACAAGCCGGGCGGCGGCGGTGCCGCGGGCTGGAACTACCTGAAGGGCAAATCCGGCCAGGGCGAGTTCCTGGCGGCGAACTCGCCGCTGATCCTGCAGAACAACATCCTTGGCAAGAGCGATCTGACCTACAAGGACTTCTACATGCTCGGCAACCTGATGGCGGAATGGGAAGTCATCGCGGTCAAGGCCGACGCGCCCTGGAAGAACGGCAAGGAATTCTTCGAAGCAATGAAGAAGGATCCGACCACCATGCACGTCGGCGTCGGTCCGGCGCTCGGCAACGATGACCACATCCAGATGCTGATGCTGGCCAAGGCCTACGGCGTCGATCCGAAGTCGGTCAAGTTCGTCGTCTATCCGAAGACGGCGTCCGAGCAGATTCCGGCGCTGCTGGGCGGCCACATCAAGGCCATCACCATCAGCCTGGGTGAGACGATCGAGCAGGTCAAGGCCGGCAAGATCCGCATCATCGGCGTGAGCTCGGAGAAACGCGTCGACGTGATCAAGGACGTGCCGACCTGGAAGGAACAGGGCGTCGACTTCGTCTTCCCGCACTGGCGTGGCATCCAGGCCGCCCCCGGCCTGTCGGCGGAACAGAAGAAGTTCTGGGACGACACCATCGCCAAGATGGTGCAGACGCCGACCTGGAAGAAGGCCCTGGAGAATCTCGACTGGGATTCGTACTACCAGAACAGCGCCGACTACGAGAAGTTCCTGGCCAAGCAGGATGAAGAGATGAAGGGCAGCCTGAAGGCGGTCGGTCTCGTCAAGTAACTCGTCTCACGCAGTTTCCTGCCGGTGCATGCCGTGCGCCCGCCAATCCGGGCGGATGCATGGCATGCCGTCAAACGGCACCAAAACAGTTTTCCCGGAATCGCTTAGCGGTGTGCCGCACATCCGACACACCCGGCATTGTTGCATCCAAGGAGGGAGTTTCGAGGATGACAAAGAATCTTACATCTGGAATTTTGGCGGTAGTGATCGGCCTGGCCTATCTGGTCGGGACGTTCAACATACCGGTTTTCGACGCGGCCGACGAAGTCGGTCCGCGGGCCTTTCCGTTCCTGATCGCGGCGATCGTGATCATTTGCGGTGCCGCGTTGATCATCAACGACCTGCGCAGCAGCGAACGCAAACCCTTCTCGTGGGGCTTCGCCGCGAACAGCGGCGTGTGGCTCAGAATCCTCGCCACGATCGTCATCGGCATCACCTTCGGCCTCGTGCTGGATTCGCTCGGCTATCTCATCGCCATGTTCCTGTTCATGCTGCTGGTGTCCTCGATGATCAACGTCGGGCGGCTCAAGCAGAACCTGATCATCGCCGTGACCTTCTCGCTCGTTTCATTCATCGCTTTCGCCGTCATCCTCAAGCTCAGCCTCCCGCGCGGCCTGCTTAGCGGCTTCCTTCCCTTCTGACGGAGACGAGATCCATGGACGCAATCTTTCACAACCTGATGCTGGGCCTCGACGTGGCCCTGACACCGATGAACATCATGTGGGTGTTCATCGGCGGCCTGCTCGGCACCGTCATCGGCATGCTTCCCGGCCTCGGCCCGGCGACCGGCGTCGCCGTGCTCATTCCGATCACCTACGGCATGAACCCCGGCACGGCGCTGATCACCATGTGTGCCGTCTATTACGGCGCGATGTTTGGCGGCTCGCGGGCCTCGATCATGATCAACACCCCGGGCGACGCCTCGGCGATCGTGACCTGCTTCGACGGCTATCCGATGGCCAAGAGCGGGCGCGCGGGCACGGCGCTCGCCGTTTCGGCGATCGCCTCGTTCGTCGGCGGCATGATCGGGATGATCGGCCTGATCTTCCTGACCGAACCGGTCGCCTCCTTCGCCCTGCAGTTCGGCCCGGCCGAGAAGTTCTCGCTGATGCTCTTCGCGCTGACGGCGACGATCACCCTGTCCGAGGGATCCATCCTCAAGGGCTTCATCGCCATGGGCCTGGGCTTCATGATGTCGACCATCGGCATGGACGCGCAGTCGGGCTCCGACCGTTTCCTGATGGGCATCGAGGATCTCCGCGACGGCATCGACTTCCTGGTCATCATGATCGGCTTCTACGCCGTGACCGAGGTCTTCAAGAACTTCGGCGACCTGGAAAAGCAGTACGACGTTGATGCCAAGTCGATCGGCAAGGTTTGGCTCAAGTGGTCCGAGTTCAAGGCCTCGATCATGCCGATGCTGCGCAGCTCTCCGATGGGCTTCCTCGTCGGCGTGCTGCCCGGCGCGGGCGGCACAATTGCCACCTTCCTCTCCTATGCCATCGAAAAATCGGTCAGCAAGAAGCCGGAGGAATTCGGCAAGGGTGCCATCGAAGGGCTGGCTGGACCGGAATCGGCGAACAACGCCTGTTCCTGTGGCGCACTGGTGCCGCTGTTGACCCTCGGCATCCCCGGTTCGGGAACCACCGCGGTCATGCTCGGCGCGCTGATGATGCTCGGCGTCCGGCCGGGTCCGGTGCTCTTTGAACAGCACCCGGAAGTGGCCTGGGGCGTCATCGCCTCGATGCTGGTCGGCAACGTCGTCCTGCTGCTGATCAACCTGCCGCTGGCCGTGCCCCTGGTCCAGCTGCTCAAGATCCCGCAGCGCATCATGCTGCCGCTGGTGCTCGGCATGGGTTTCATGGGCACGTACTTCCTGAACTACAGCTCGTTCGACTTCATCCTGGTGTCGGTCAGCGCGCTCGGCGGCTACATGCTGTCGAAGCTGTCGATCCCGATCCCGCCGCTGGTGCTGGCGTTGATCCTCGGGGGCATGACCGAGCAGTCGTACCGCAACGCCCTGACGATCGCCAACGGTTCGGCCGGCATCTTCGTCGAGAAGCCGATCTCGCTGACCTTCCTGGTCATGGCCGTCGTCTCGCTGATCTATGCGCTGAAGAAGCACAGGAAGAGCGCGTAAGCAACACGTCACGCCTTCCGAAAACCCCGGCATCGTCCGGGGTTTTTTCGTTAAGGAAGTGCAGATTTATTGAAGATTCGTCATTCCAGCCCAAGCCTCAACGAACTGAACCCCGGCCTTCGCCGGGGTGACGAATATTTCAGCGTTGCCTTGAACTCTTACTGCTGCCAGGCGTTGAGTCGCTCGATCTGTTCCTCGATCCTGGCTGATTCTTCCAGCCGGATGATCTTCCGGACAATCGGTTCGATTTCCGAAATGTCGCTCTGCTTGATGCGCTGCTTGACCGCCGGAATCTGCGCCGGAAACATCGAGAACTGCCGCAAACCCATCCCCAACAGCAGGCGGGTGAAGGCCGGATCGCCGGCCATCTCGCCGCACATCGAGACGGGAATGCCGGCCTTTTCGGCGCTGCCGATGATGTGCGACAGCAGCATCAGGATCGCCGGGTGCAGCGGATCGTAGAGATTGGCCACCTGTTCGTCGGTACGGTCGATGGCCAGCGTGTACTGGATCAGGTCGTTGGTGCCGATCGACAGGAAGTTCAGGCGACGCAGAAAGACGCCGACAGCCAGGGCCGCGGCGGGCACTTCGATCATGCCGCCGACCTCGATGCTCTCGTCGAAGGCGATTTTCTGTCCGCGCAGGCTGGACTTGGCCTGTTCCACGGCCGCCAGCGTCTGATCGACCTGGAAGGCGTGCGAGAGCATCGGGACCAGGATCTTCACCTTGCCGAACTTCGACGCGCGCAGGATGGCGCGCAACTGGGCCTGGAAAACCTTCGGTTCGGCGAGCGAGAGACGGATCGAGCGCAGGCCGAGCGCCGGGTTGTCGCGCCGACGCTCCTCGGCGAGATCCTCGGAGATCATCTGCTTGTCGTTGCCCAGGTCGAAGGTGCGGATGATCAGCGGGCGGCCTTCCATGCCCTTGACCGCCTTGCGGTAGGCTTCGAACTGCTCGTCCTCGCTCGGCATGTCGCCGCGCCCGAGAAAGATGAATTCCGTACGGAACAGACCGACGCCATCGGCGCCGCTTTCGATGACGGCCTCGACGTCCTCCGGCTCCTCGATGTTCGCCAGGAGGTCGATCTTGACCTTGTCGAGCGTCGTGGCGCGCGCGGTCTTGAGCAGCTTGAGCTTCGATTTCTCGATTTCGTACTGGCTGCGGCGCAACTCGTATTCTTCGAGGATGCGCCGATCGGGATTGACGATGACCACGCCGCGCGTGCCGTCGACGATCAGCGTCTCCTTGTCGTGAATCAGCGCCCGTGCATTGTGCAGGCCGAGTACCGCCGGGATACCCATGCCGCGCGCCAGAATCGCCGTGTGCGAGGTGGCGCCGCCGACATCGGTGACGAAGGAGGCGAAGTTCTGGTCCTTGAAGGCCATTACGTCGGCGGGCGACAGGTCGTGCGCGACGACGATCAGGTTCTCGCCCTTGATGCCCTTCAACCGCGCCCCGACGTGGTCGGGATGTTCGCTCAGTTCACGAACGACGCGCTCGACGGCCTGACGGACGTCATAGCTGCGCTCGCGCAGGTACTGATCCTCGACGTGCTCGAACTGTTCGACCAGCACTTCCATCTGTTGCACGATGGCCCACTCGGCGTTGCAGCGACGCTCGCGGATGATCTGCTTGGGAACTTCCGACAGCTCCGGATCCTCCAGGATCATGCGGTGCAGGTCGATGAAGGCGCGCATGTCGGCCGGCGACTTCTCCAGGCTGCCCTTCATCGCGGCGAATTCGGCGCGAACGCTCTGCATGGCCGCCTCGAAGCGCGCGATTTCCTTTTCCACCATGCGCGGGGCGATGACCAGGTGCGAGACCTCCAGGGTCGCCTGCGAGATCAGGTGCGCCTGGCCGATGGCGATGCCGCCCGACACCGCCAGCCCGTGCAGGGTGAAGCTCATGGCCGGCTTACTCTCCTTCACCGAACTTGTCCGCGATCAGCTTGAGGATGGCGTCGAGCGCCTCCTGCTCGTCGTCGCCGGTGGTTTCGATCACCACGGTCGATCCCTTGCCGGCGGCCAGCATCATCACGCCCATGATGCTCTTCGCGTTGATCCGGCGCGATCCCTTTTCCATCCAGATGTCGGAATCGAAACTCCCGGCCAGCTGGGTCAGTTTGGCCGATGCCCGGGCGTGCAGGCCCAGTTTATTGACGATTTCTGTTTCAGCGCGTGCCATGCGGAATTCCTGTCGGTCGGTAAATGATGCGTTGGGGAGCGTCGTTCATTCGTCGTTCATTTTAAGGGATTCCCGGCGATGCGGGCCAGACGCAACACGCATTTGCAACGCTCATATGGCCGGCGGTGGCGTGATTTCACGCAACGCCGGTTTGTCCCCCGGGAAATCCAGCCGTTCGCGCATTTTTGCGCTGACCTCGACCCGGCCGTCGGCGGCGACACGCAGAACGTGGTCGACCTCCAACCGGGCGGCCAGTTGCGACCAGCGCTCGCCGGCGATGAACAGCGGTTTCGAGGCGACGTCGGACAGCGTCCCGGCCGCCTGACGCGGCGTAATCAGCACGGTGAGCGCCTGCGTGTGGGTTACGGGTTCGCCAGCGCGCGGGTCGAGCAGGTGACAATAGCGTTTGCCGTCGAGTTCGAAGTAGCGCTGGTAATCGCCAGAGGTGCCAATCGCCTCACCATCGCGCAGTTGCAGCGTGGCCAGCGGTCCGGGCTGGCGCGGATGCTGGATGCCGACGCTCCACGGCGTGCCGTTCTTGCTGCCGAGGGCCATCACGTTGCCGCCGATGTTGACCAGCGCGTTTTCCACGCCGTGTTCGCGCAGGATGGCGGTGGCGCGGTCGAGGGCATAGCCTTTCAGATAGCCCCCAAGGTCGATGGCGACCTGACGTGAACGACTGCCGACGCGATCGCCGTCGATCGTCAGGTCGGCAATACCCGCCGGGCGCGCCCGCCAGGCGGCGAGTTGGTCCGCGTCGGGAAGCGCCGCCTTGTACTCGTCGGAGTGGAAGCCCCAGAGACGGATAAGCTTGCCGATTCCCGGGTCGAACAATCCTTCGCCGAGCGCCGAAAGGCGCTGCGCATCGCGCAGCAGGCTGAGCATTTCACTGCTGACCTTCAGCGTCTTCCCCTCGGCGACGGCGTTGTTGAGATCGTTGAGTTCGGAAGGACGCCAGGCGTGATAGGTACGGTGCAGGCGGTCGAATTCGCGCAGTACCGCCGAGGCGGCCGGCCGCGCCTGCGCTTCGTCAAGGCCAGCGACGAGGATTTCGACGCGCGTACCGAAGACGAAGGATTCCTGGTGATGCACCGGCGCCTTGCCGCAGGCCGAAAGGAACAGCAGTGCAAGCCCGAGAAGGGCGGAAGCCAGGGCGGTGCGGCTCACGTCTCCTCGTCGCCCTCCGGGCGCGGTTCCGTTGTGCCGCCACAGGCGGCCTCGACGGCCTTGATGAACATCGCGGCGGCGTCGAAACCGGTCTGCTGGCGGATTTCGACCATACAGGTCGGGCTGGTGACGTTGATCTCGGTAAGCCAGTCGCCGATCACGTCGATGCCGACGAAGAGCAGGCCGCGCGCCGCGAGCACCGGCGCCAGCGCTTCGGCGATCTCCCGGTCGCGCGCGCTCAGCGGTCGCGCTTCGCCCCGGCCGCCGGCAGCGAGATTGCCGCGCGTCTCGCCGGCCATCGGGATGCGCGCCAGGCAGTACGGCACGACGTCGCCGCCGATGATCAGGATGCGCTTGTCGCCCTGGGTGATCTCCGGGATGAAGCGTTGCGCCATGATCGTCCGCCGGCCGTTGTGGGTCAGCGTCTCGATGATCACGTTGCGGTTGGGATCGTCGTCGCGCACGCGGAAGATCTGGCTGCCGCCCATGCCGTCGAGCGGCTTGAGTACGGTGTCGCGGTGGGTGCCGATGAACTCCTTGATGATGCTGGCCTCACGGGCAACCAGCGTCGGCACGGCGAATTGCGCGAACTCGGCGACGGCGAGCTTCTCCGAGTGGTCGCGCAGGGCGCGCGGACTGTTGAAGATGCGTGCTCCGTCGGCTTCGGCCCGTTCCAGCAGCCAGGTGCTGGTCACGTACTCCATGTCGAACGGCGGGTCCTTGCGCATGATCACCGCGTCGAATCCGCGCAGCGGACCGATCATCGCCTCCCCTTCGACGTACCAGTCGGAATCGGTTTCGAGCAGCACAAGGTGGGTGGCTTCGGCGCAGACACCGTGTTGCGTGGTCCAGTGCAGCGACGGCTGCTGGATCGACCACACCGAATGGCCCGCCGCCTGCGCCGCGCGCATCATGGCGATACTGGAATCCTTGTAGGGCTTGAGTTCGTCGAGCGGGTCAACGATGAAGGCGATGCGCATGCTCACTCCTCCTGCGGTTCGGTACGTTCGAGTTCCAGTGACGCAGCCAGCAGCGCCAGGCGGGCGACGACGCCGTAGGCGTAGAAGCGGTTCGGCGCGGCGTCCGGCGTCAGGCAGCAATCGGGCAGCGAACAGCTGGTTTCGAACGCCAGCGGCTCGAAGTGCATTCCGGGGGCGTTGAGGTTTTCGTCGTTGCCACGCCCGGTATGGACACGGTAGAAACCGCCGACCACGTAGCGGTCGATCATGTACACCACCGGCTCGGCGACGCCGTCGGAAACCTGCTCGCGGGTATGCACGCCTTCCTGGATGATCACCTGCGAGACGCTCGCCCCTTCCTTGATCACCGACATCTTGTTGCGCTGGCGGCGGTTCAGGCCGATGACTTCGGAGGCGTCCTTGACCGTCATCACGCCCATGCCGTAGGTGCCGGCGTCGGCCTTGACCACCACGTAGGGCGTATCGTCGATGCCGTACTCCTTGTATTTCTCGCGAATCAGGGTCAGCACGCCGTTGACGTTCGCGGCGAGGCAATCCTCGCCCTGCCGCTCATGGAAATCGATGCTGTCACAGACCGAGAAATAAGGGTTGATCTGCCAGGGGTCGATGCCGACCAGCCGGGCGAACTCGCTGGCTACCTCGTCGTAGGCCGTGAAGTGATTCGACTTGCGGCGCGTTGCCCAGCCGGCGTGCAACGGCGGCAGGATGAACTGCTCGTTGAGGTTCTGCAGGATTTCCGGAATGCCGGCGGTCAGGTCGTTGTTGAGCAGGACGGCGCAGGGGTCGAAGTCGGCGAGGCCGATCCGGTAGCGCGTGCGCAGCAGCGGTTCGAGCAGTAGCGTGCCACCATCCGGCAACTCGACCGGGGTCGGCTTGTCGATTTCCGGCAGCAGCGAGCCGACCCGCACGTTCAGCCCGGTCATGCGCAGGATGGTCACCAGTTGCGCGACGTTCTGCAGGTAGTAGCGGTTGCGCGTGTGGTTCTCGGGGATCAGCAGCAGGCTTTTGGCCATCGGGCAGATCTTGTCGATCGCCGTCATCGCCGCCTGCACGCACAGCGGCAGGAAGGCCGAGTTGAGATTGTTGAAGCCGCCGGGGAACAGGTTCATGTCCACCGGCGCCAGCTTGAAGCCGGCATTGCGCAGGTCCACCGAGCCGTAGAACGGCGGCGTGTGCTCCTGCCACTTGCCGCGCAGCCAGCGCTCGATGTCCGGCGTGGCGTCGAGGAATTTCTTTTCCAGTTCGAGCAATGGCCCGGTCAGGGCCGTCGTCAGGCGAGGAACCATTTTGCATCTCCTTCCAGTCCGGCGAGGGAACGTCCCGGGCCGGCGCTTCGAACGGCAAGCGTCAGAAGCGGTTCTTCAGTTTATCCCACCAGCTCTGTTCGCCGGGGGCAGAAAGGAACGAAAGACCTTGGGCAAGGGCGTTTGTTCAAGGCTGCGCTGGGTGAACAGGAAGCGGCCGTCGCAGACAAAACCGAGATCGGCCCAGTCGACCGCATTGAGCGCGGCCGCCAGCGCATGCACATCGACATGGGGCGCCTTGGGGAAAATTGCAAGTACGGCACCGTCGTAGTTGGGGCAATCATGGACGAAAAAGGGCTGCGACCGGCGTGTCTTGTTGTTCACGTAAACCCGGGGAAGCTCCGACTGGTAGTAGCCCCGCCCCCACTGCCACCAGTTCGTCTCGTCGTAACTGCGGATGCGGCGGGCCAGCAGGCGTTCCTTGTGCGGGAGCAGCGCCTGCGGCGCGGGTTGCCCCGCTTCGCACCAGATCATCCGCCGCGTCTTGCCATCGGCGGCCGAACTCGAACAGACGAAATCGCGGTTGCCGTATTGATCGCTGGTATAGATCTCGTCGGCCCCGGAAACGGCGCCGACCTTGACGAAGGCGATATCGGAGAGATGCAGCGGGTAGTCGCCGCGGGTGAACAGCAGGTGACCGCCGCTCTCGATGAAGCGGCGCGTTTCCCAGCGCGGCGCCTGCACGCCGGCAACGCCGTCGCCCTGCTCCAGCGCGGCAAAGCGCGTCGTGCGCGACAGGTCGCCCTTCTGAAAACGCCAGATCGCGCAGTTCGGCGTCGCGTCGTCGAACAGGTGCGTGTCGCCGAGATCGATGAAGTCGGTGATCGTCCCGGCGGCGAAGAGCAGGCGGTTGAGCGGCACGGCCGAGGTCGCCTTGAGCAGGTCGCGCGGGGTGATGAAGATCAGTTCGCCGCCGGGTTCGAGGAGACGCAGGCACTTCTCGATGAAGAACAGGTAAAGATTGGCCCGGCCGTCGAGCACCGTGTTGCGCGCCAGTCGCTGCGTGCCGGGGTCGATGTCCTGGTAGCGGACGTAGGGTGGATTGCCGATGATCGTGGCGAAGCGCTCGTCGTCGGACAACTCGAAGAAATTCATCACCTCTGCACCGGGTGGCGCATGCCGCGGATCGACCTCGATACCGAGTGCGCCGGGGAAATGCCGGAGGAAAGCGCCGTCGCCGCAGGCCGGTTCGAGCACGCGCCCGCGGTTGCGTACCAGGGCTCGCATGCAGTCCACGATGACCGGCGGCGTGAACACCTGCCCGAGGGCGGCTACGTCGTAGTCGTCGCGTAAAGCGGTGGAAACGGCAGGCATGCGAGGAGAAGGCGCGTGGTCGATCGCCGGAGTATACCCCCTTCCAATGCTACGCCACGAGCGAGCGGGCGTTCCAGCACGGCAATCGCTTACGCAAATGTCGTAAACCCGCAGAAAAAGTCGTTTACGATCAGACAGATACAACAACCTATTGTAAACACTGAAGAAATATCGTCTACTCTCGTATTTTTCGAGCGTAACGATGACCCTGCTGTCGATCTTTTCCCGCCTGAAAGACCCGCGTCGCGGGCCAGCCAAACGCTATGGCCTGAGCGAGATTCTGGTGATGGCGATCTGCGCTGTATTGTGTGGTGCGGATGACTGGGTCGAAGTCGCCGACTGGTGCGAAGACGAAGAGGCCTGGCTCAAGAGCTTTCTTGAGCTCCCGCATGGCACGCCCTCGCATGACACCTTTGGCGATGTGTT
>NZ_JCANUT010000066.1:0-20202 GCF_059569095.1 Propionivibrio pelophilus DSM 12018
GTCCTTCGGCTTGCGCTTGAGCGTGTAGTCGAGCACACGGGCTTCCAGGCGCGGCAAGTTGCGCCGCGGTGCGCGACCCGGATGCCGACCGTACAGGCCTGCCAGCCGCTCCTCGGTAAAGCGCGCTCGCCACGTCGCGATAAAGCGCGAGTCACAGCCCAGCGTATTCATGATCGTGTCCCGCGACACGCCGTCATCGAGCAGAAGAATCAGCTTCGCGCGCCGAACCTGCGCCATTGCCGCTGTCCGCTTGCGCTGCAAGCCTTCCAACTCTTCCCGCTCCAAATCACTCAGATTCATCTTTCCCATGCAAACCATATGGGGTGCAATCTCTTTGGTTCAATGGACTAGTTGGCGCGAACGCCTTTGCACGTTGGCTGGCGTCGCTCAGGGGCAGCGAGTGGGTGGTCTATGCGAAGCGGCCGTTTGCCGGCCCCGAGGCGGTGCTCGCGTACCGGCACCGTTGGGCCGGCGACTGTCATCGCGGTCCGGCAGGCGTCGAACAAACCTTAACCGAACCGGCCGCTCGTCCAGTTATTCGTTTCAGTCAGCAATATGCTGCATGCCTGTCATTCTTTCGGGATAACGCCTTGAACAACAACTTCTGAGCTGAACTCACACCCGGCCCAAAGTAGTCAGTGGCGTTATCCGTGATGCAACCGTTGTTCTCGCCGTAAACAGTTGTTCTTTAGTCCGTCGCCTCGCCGTATGGGTCATGCCTACAATAGCGGGAACTGAAGAGCCACGGTTGTTCCAACATTTAATTCGCTATGGATCTTAATTTCCCCCCCGTGTAGTTCCACGATTTCCTTGACGATACTGATCCCCAGTCCGGTCCCCGGGATAGTGCCAATTCTGTCGGCACGGTAAAAGCGATCGCCGACCCGCTCCAGCTCGTCCGGTGACATGCCGATTCCTTGATCTGAAATATTTATTGAAACCATCGGCGTACGTAATTTGCTCTTGCCTGGGCGTGCCGGTTGAAGTTCGATTGAAATTTCAACTCCTCCGCCACCGGGAGAGTATTTGTACGCATTGGAAAGCACGTTTGTTAGCGCTTGCGTGAACTTCTCACGATCAGCCAGGATATAAGCGGCCTCTTTCGGGTAGGTAAGTGTTGGGTTATCTCTGCCGCTTGGGGGAATGAATGAATCGAGTGCGAAATCGAGAAGGTGTTGTACAGGCAACCTCTGAAGGTCAAAGTCCTTGCCTTTCCCAGACTCGATTCGCGCCAGATCAAGCAGCTCGTTCAGAATGGTGACCATGATTTCTGACTGGTCATGGATGATTCCGGCAATCTCTTTCCGAGCAATCGGTTCAATATCCTGAGACATCAATACTTCGGAAAAACCATAGATACTGGCCATCGGGTTGCGCAACTCATGAGCAGCAGTCGTCAGGAACTCACTCTTCATGTGATCAATTGTCGATTCTTGCGTCACATCGCGAAAATAAAGAATCTTCGAAATGCTGGCAGAATCACTTGATATGCCAATCATCCGCAAAACGGCGCGGCGTGGATGACTCAGAAAGAAATCGACAGTGAGCGGAGCTTCGGCCATGTCGGCAATAGTCGCTTTTATTCCTGTGTAGGGCTTTGACAAGTCGCAACGCTTTTGCAGCAATAGATTCAGAGCGTCTTCGCCATCTCCGAGGATTTCTTCGGGTGCAATTCCGGTCTGGGCGTGGAACGCGGGATTAACAAATTTGATCCGTCCCTCCCGCGAAAACGCCACAAAACCATCGGGAGAGAGGTTGAACATCGCGTTCAGTTGTACATTACGATCCTCTATGATGCAGCTCTTGGCATGCAGTTCAGCGTTAGCCTCGATCAAACGCTGCTCTGCTTTGGAACGCCTGTCGATTTCCGCTGAAAGTTGTAAGGTTCGATCGGCCAAACAATCGTACATATACATTACCGTGTCGATCATCGCCCTTGCTGGGCCGGCCATTTCCTCGGAAACTAATTTCTTCGCCTCTGTCAAGGAATGGCCTGAGCGTACTGCTCCAAGCGTTTTCGCCATCTTCATGTCCTGCTCGATGATGTGCAAGGCAAGCCAGTGAGTCAGAAAGCGTATGAGTGTCTTCAGCATCCTGTCGGATGAGCACGAGATGCTTTGTGTTTCCAGTTCGAGGATCTCGGTTACGAACTGCTGGTGCGACTCCTCATGCCTAGCTTCCCATTCGTCGCCAGCAAAAACCTCTTTCCATACCGCTTCCTCCGAGCGAAAGTGGATTTCGGCGTAACGCTTCAGTTCATCCAGAATCGCGCTGATGGTTGAGCCTGTGTCGCCAAAAGCCATATGGCTGACCAAGGTATTCAGCAGATCGACCAAGTGCTGATGTTGTTTGTCGACATCAGGGATTCCAGTTGCGAACCGATCGTTCCAGGGGAATATTTCTACTCTATTCATAGGCTTATGCAGAATGCAGGCATCCCGGGGTCATCGCGCATGAGCAGCCCGGTTCGACCTGTATAGGTGGCGTCAATCCACAAACCGCTGGACCGTTTGAAGCAACTGCAAAGGGCTGAAAGGCTTTACGAGATAAGCATCTGCCCCGGCTTTATTCCCCTCGGCAAGATCAGTCGCCTGCCCTCTGGCTGACAGCATGACCACGGGGATTTTTTGCGTTTGTTGATCTTCCTTAATTTTTTTGCATGCTTGGTATCCATCGATTACGCCCGGCATCATTACATCCATGAGCACGCAAGCCGGACGCAATGCATTGGCCATTTTTACGCCAGTTTCACCGGAGTCTGCTTCGTGGATTTCCAGGTTATTCATGCCAAGAGTGAGTCGAATCAATTTCCGTATTTCCGGCCTGTCTTCCACAATCAGTACGATTTTTTTACCCATTTAAGGCTCCCTCATCGTGAGTGTTTTTCTGTTTCATCAAACTTGCCAAATCCTCTGCATAGCGTTGTGCCTGCTGTATATATTCTTCATTTTTGTTTTTCGGAGCGCCGATTGGTAATTCGATTGTGATGCTGGCCAATAACCCTTCGCTTTTCTCCATACGAAGATTTCCTCCGGACAGCTCGATGACACGCCGGCACATTGAAAGGCTGAGTTCAGCGCGATTGTCCTCTCCAGTTGGTTGTTTCCCTGGAAAATACGGAAGCCTTCGCCCCCCTCTGTCCGTCGGCGGAATCCGTCCGCAATTATTCAAAGTGAGCATTACGAAATGACCGTTCGTCTTGATGGAGAAGAGAATGTGCGTTCCGGAATCAACGCCAGTGACAAGCTCACGCACGTAACCCGCAATGGCTTGAGTCATCAGGACCTTGTTTCCGTAGACCACCGGTACATTGTCCTCGACCCCGGAGAAAGACACCCGCACGTGCCGGCTGATCAGCAACTTGCTGACGTTGCTAAGGACATCGTCAATCAGCAGCGACAAGGTTATACGTTCATCGGATCGGATGGGGTTGAATTTATATGCTTGAGACATCAAACAGATCTTGGAAAAGCTCTCCTTGAGAGCGTCCGCGTTTCTATTGACCGAGTCAATGGCTGAAAAAACCCCCAGGCTTTCCTTGGGGAGATTGCCTAGCTGCTCCTGTAATTCGGCGATCGCTGTGACGAAGTTGGCCATGGGGGCCGAAAACTCGCAATCAAGAATCTCAGCCAAGTTGCTCATGGCTGGCAATGGGTCTGGTATCGCCGTGGCGGGATTCAGAATGATGACGTAATCCGTGACCACGGGGCTGCTCAAAACCGTGATGTGTGCGAGAAAATTTTCCGATTCAACATTGTTCAGGGTGATTTGAAACGTAAACGGCAAAGTTAAGTAACCATTTTGGACAGCTAAGACTTGCGTGCTCAGCCAACCGGGAATAGTGTCATTGACATTGATACTCGCCATCCGTCGTGCAAGCGGATTGGCATAGACAATCTGTTGCGCGCGAGACGAAGCGATCAGCAGCCCCTCTCGCAAGTTGTCAAACAACAGTCGTACGTTCTCGTTCATGAATGCAAATAACCGGAAAGAAACTGATCCGCCGCCACGGCTAGTTTGAAGAGATCCAGGAAGGAAGGTCGTCTGGGCGCAGCGGACGACCGAACAGGTAACCTTGCACGTAATGGCAACCAAGCGTCTTGAGTTGCTCAAATTGCTTGCTGTTTTCCACCCCCTCCGCGACGATGTCGATGTCCAGTGCAGAAGCAAGACCCATAATGCACGAAACAACCGCTTGGGTCCTGGGATCCGTAGCTATGTCGCATACCAGGCTGCTGTCGATTTTTAACCGGTTTACGGGGAGGTCTCTCAGGCGTGACAGGTTTGAGTGACCTGTCCCGAAGTCGTCAATGGCGATCCGAACGCCGATTTCACGGATTTGCGTCAAGATATCCTTAACGAGATCGAATGAGGACATTATTTCCGATTCAATAATCTCCAGTTCAAGCGATTCGGGTGATATGGCGGTCTCTTCCAATGCCTTTTTTAGCGTATCGAGAAAGGTGTCGCTTCTCAGCTGGTGCGGAGAGACGTTAACTGCCATAGTCATATTTTCTATGCCAGCTTCCTTCCAAGCCTTCAGCTGCTGGCAGCTATTTCTAAGAACCCAGGCGCCGATGGTGACAATAGCGCCGTTCCGCTCGGCGGCGGGAATGAACGTGCTGGGAGGAATCTCGCCAAGAACGGGGTGTGACCACCGCAGCAACGCCTCGACCCCCTCAAGGGTTCGGTGATCGAGAGTGGCGACGCGCGGTTGATATACCAGATAAAGCTCATCGCGTTGCGCCGCATGCCAAATGCCCGTATCGATCGCCATGCTTTCGCGCGAACAAAGCGAGTCCATGGCTTGGGCATAAATGCAAATATGGTGGAGTCGGTAGCTCCTTGCAATACCAAGGGCGACACTGGCTTTCCGGAGTATCGAAAGCAGATCGGGGCCCTCGTTGGTGATGTAAGCCCCTCCCATGCTTACTGCAATGCATATCTCATTTCCGTCCATGATGAAGGGCGGAGATAGCTCATGGGTAATTGATTTTTCGACTTCGCTGGCAGACAACCGAGAGACGATAACAAATTCATCGCCGTCGACGCGCGCGAGAAGGTCATTCTCCAGAATGGCTTGCTGTAACTTGTCGCCCACATGGCGAAGAAGGCGGTCACCTTTCTCACGCCCGAAAGCATTGTTGACTTTCCTGAGTCCACTGACGTTCAGGGCGATCAACAGCAATTTTTCGCCTTCCGTGCGGTCGAGCAGCAGTCCAGTCATCTGCTCGACCAGAAAATCCCATGTTGGCAATCCGGTAACACTGTCGATCCGGCTTCCAACGAGGGTTGCATTGTTCAGCTTCAGGTGGCTATTTTGGTCCAGGAGCGTCTGAATGTCCTCCGCGTACCGAAAGAGCTGTTGATAGATCAAGGATTCATGGGGAGGGGCAATATCACTCAGCATGGCCGGCTCCTTTGCTCAAGCGGTTTGATTTCAGCGTCTTGTGATCGAGTTTTCTGAGATTTAACTTTTTTTGCAACGCGATTGGCATGGACCACCACCATGTTTTCATATCGATCAACTTGGGTGGCGACTACTGGATAACGCTCTCTCCGCCAGGATCGATTGCGCAATATCCAGTAGTGCCCCAAAGGGGATGGGCTTGGGGAAAAGCTTAATGGAATCGGGGATACCCCCTTTTTTTACGATTTCACTGGGGTCCAGCCCGCTTACTGCAACGATGCTCATACGCGCCATTTCTGGCATGGCTCGAAGAATCCGCAACATGGCGAATCCATCCATGTGCGGCATGAGCAGGTCGGTAATCAAGAAATCCGGCTGTTCCTGTCCGATCTTGACCAAAGCTTCCACGCCATTTCTGGCGATGGTGACTTTTGTGGGAACAGGCCAGCGGGGAATAACGTGTGAATACAGGCGCACCAAGATCTCATCATCCTCTACGACAAGAATTTTCAAGCTTTGTGAGGACTTGCGAGATAAAGCAATTGGCAACTGCGGTTGGTCGGCCTCCTTTCTGTAAAGAAGGCGATCAACCGATTCACGGGCGATCCGCCGATGGCCGCCGCTTGTCTTCCAGGCCTCCAGCAAGCCATTCTCCACCCACAATTGAGCGGTTCGTAGGGAAATGCCGAGCAAGTCGGCCGCTTGTCGCGTCGTACAAAATGTCCTTAGCGTCATCTCAGTAAGCGATTTCTCTAGGCAATTGCTCCTGGTCAATCCCAGCCTAGGCAAAACGCTCAAGGACAGGGTTCTAGTGCAGGGGCGGCGATCATTGTTCTAAATTAGAATAAATATTATCATATATTTGCATTTTGTATCACAGGGCAGAAGGCCCTAAAAAGCCGGCATGTGGTTGACGACGAAACGAACGAATGAGTACAACTCGATAAGATAAGGACTACACCATGACAAAACGATTGCCCGCCTTGATGGCAGTCTTGCTTCTGCTGATGTCGCCGCTCGCTAGATCGGAGGACCTTAAGGAGATTAAGGCGCGCGGGGAACTGCGGCACCTGGGTATTCGCTACGCCAACTTCGTTACAGGAGCCGGAGACGGACTTGACGTTGAAATAACGAAAGGTTTTGCAGAGTACATCGGCGTGAAATACCGACTCGTCTATTCCGATTTCTATTCCATCATTCAAGACCTTCTGGGTAGGAAGGTTGCAGTCAAAAGCGGGCAAGTAACGCTTTCCAGCGAAAAATTCCCAGTCAAGGGCGATATGATCGCAACGGGTTTTACTGTGCTGCCCTGGCGTGAGCAGATTTTGCTTTACTCCGACACGGTATTC
The DNA here is from genome assembly GCF_059569095.1 of Propionivibrio pelophilus DSM 12018. Taxonomy (NCBI): domain Bacteria; kingdom Pseudomonadati; phylum Pseudomonadota; class Betaproteobacteria; order Rhodocyclales; family Rhodocyclaceae; genus Propionivibrio; species Propionivibrio pelophilus. Next base: position 6,760 of record NZ_JCANUT010000066.1, read on the forward strand.
CCCACGCAGGTACTGCTCGTTGCCAAAGCGAATGATCCGCAGCGGCCTGTCGTCGGCCAGAATCTCGCCACGGATATCGAAGCTACCAAAGCGATGATTGGGAAAAAAAGTCTTCTGGTGATGAAGAGCACTTGCCTTGATCCCGCAGGCTATGGCTTGGAAAGAAAAGGTATCGATCTGCGCCCGTACACCAAAAACACGAACATTAACGAGATGGTGCCGGCCATGCTCAACGGTGTCGCGGACTACACGTTACTCGACGTAGCCGATGTAGTGCTTGATCTCCAGAAGTGGGCAGGACATATCAAGATACTCGGCCCTATCTCTATCGAACAGAATATGGCGGCCGCATTTCCTCAGGACGCTCCCCAACTCCGAGATGCATTCAACGAATACCTACGCAAGATCAGGGCTGACGGAACCTACATGAAATTGGTGCGTAAGTATTACCCCACTATTGAGAGCTATTTCCCCGAATTTTTCGCAAAAGTCAGGTAATCGAAAAGATGATTTCGGCCGCCTGGCTCCCTCGCTTGCGACGCAACTGGCCGTTGCTGATTGCTCTCACGTTCGCTCTCTACTCTGTGCTGGTGTTGATCTATGCGGTGGCAACCTGGCAGCGCATGCAGCAGAGCGCAAACGCGTTGATCGTCGCAGACAACATGCGTCGGACAGCGTTTCTTGGCGATATCGTGACGCAATTGAAAACTGTAGCAGCAGATCACGCTAGTATGAGAGAGATTCATTCTTTCCTGGTCAATCGTGATTTGGGAATGTCTCCGCGGTATGGGCTTTCCGCGTCACAGGCTGCTATCAGTGTGAACTTCGTTCAACATGCGGAAGATTTCGGAACACGATGGAAGATCCAGCCGCCATACATAGCCTATTATTCCGAGCAAGGTGAAGCAATCGCCGAGAGCGTTCAAGGTGCCGGTCAAGAACGGGCAATCTCTCTCTCCCAAGTTCTGCCGGGTGTTTTTCTCGATACCAGGCAGCGCACGCTGAGGATCACGGAACCGGTTCTATACAAGGGGAAGCGTGATGGCGTGGTGACCACTGAATTTCCACTCGACATATTCTTCCGTGCCCCAGTGCTACCGAATGTAGCGCCGGGATATCGGGAATTGCTGCTGACTTTCGATGGCAAGCATGTGTGCGATTTGGGCACCGAACAGTTTCTCGACCAATCCACGCTAACGCGTATCGTTGGCCTACGAGATAACCATGTTACTTCGATCGATGAGGTTCTCGATTACCCGAATGGCAGCACGGCGCCGGAAAGACTTTTGATAGTGAAGGCCGATGTACCGGGAGTGCCGCTGGTCTCCGTATCCATCATTCCCGAGAGTATTGTCTTCGGCCCTTTCGTTTCCCGCCACCTGTTCACCGGTGCAGGCTTGTTGCTCCTGCTCCTGTTGTCTGGATCCTTTAAGCTGAATAGCGTGCGCAACCGTGCGGAACAACTCGAATCTGACATTGCACTGGCTGAAATGGAGCGAACTGTCACAGAGCAACGAAACCAAGAGCTATCGAAGGAGATTCGTCGACGTGAACTGCTTGAAGAAGCGCTGGCGGAAAGCAAGGAGCGCTGGGAATTGGCAGTTGCAGGTACAAATGACGGTATTTGGGACTGGGACGTTCGTACCGGCAGTGTCTTTTTCTCAACCCGCTGGAAAGAAATGCTGGGCTACGATGACGCAGACATCAAAGGGAATGTCGAAGAATGGAGCAAATTATTGCATCCAGAAGATATTGATCATGTCATGGCGACGGTTCAGCGACACCTGCGGGGCGAAACTGCGTTTTATCAGTGTCCTCAACGCCTTCGTTGCAAGGATGGCAGCTACAAATGGATTCTTGATCGTGGCCGGGCTATGTTCAACGCCAATGGTAAAGCAATCCGCATGGCGGGTTCGCATACCGACATTACCGAACAGCGCGTCGCCGAAGCATGCATTGAGGATCGTAACGCACAACTTGATACAATTTTTTCGTTGAGTCCGGACGGTTTCGTCGCATTTGATGCAGACCGGCGCGTGAAGTACGCAAATCCCGCTTACTTTCAGATGACAGGACAGAATCACGCGGAAATCATCGGGATTAGCGAGGAAGCCTTTTCCGCATCACTTTCCGTCATGTGCATTCCCACAGCGAATTTTTGCGGAATCGACGAGATGCGGCAAGCTGTGTTGGGCGAAGCAGGCTTTCAGGTGAGTCAATTCCACTATCGAATAGAATTGGCAGGAAATATTCCGCGCATCCTTGAATTGAAGTTTCTGCTTGCCAACGCAACGACCGTTTCGCAGATCCTCTACGTACGCGATGTAACTCACGAGGTGGAAGTGGAGAGGATGAAAAGTGATTTTCTTGCTCATGCCGCCCACGAATTACGAACACCAATGGCAAGTATTTTTGGATTCTCTGAACTCCTTCTCGCTAATGAATTCGACTCGGAAACCCGGAAAGACCTTCTTCAGACCATCTACAAGCAGACTGGCTGGCTCATTGAGATTATCAACGAACTCCTTGACTTGGCTCGCATAGAGTCCCGCCGAGGCAAGGATTTCAACGTCGAGGCGCTTGCCCTCGATTCTATTGTTGATGACGTACTCAGAAACATGCAAATCGATCAAGACCGCTGGCCCGTTGTAGTCGATCTGCCCGCCAATCTGAAATTGGTGATGGCCGATGACTCCAAATTGCGACAGGCTCTCACCAACATCCTTAGCAATGCAGTCAAGTATTCTCGTGATGGCGGCGCTATAACAATCGGAGCAGACACCCGCGCTGATTCAGGCAAGGAATTTGTAAGCATCACGGTATCCGACAAAGGGATTGGCATGACTCCTGAACAAACTGCCCGCGTCTGCGAGCGTTTCTACCGTGCCGACGGAAGTGGAAAGATCCCCGGTACTGGGCTGGGGATGTCAATCGTCAAGGAGATCATCGAACTCCTTGGTGGCAGAATCGAGATCACCTCCTCTCCTGGGAAAGGAACCGCTGTCACTCTGTTGTTGCCTGCTTTTGGGTAGGAGAAGCTTTACGCCGAGCTCCAATTTCGCTATGAGGAAGCGATATGGAAAGAGATAGTTATCTGACCATGCCAAACAGGCGTAGAACCAGCCAATCGGCACGTATTCTTCTGGTAGACGATCGCGAGGAAGAGCGCAAATTGCTCAGCGACCTCCTTCGCCTCCACGGTTATCGCCTCCATATTGGCATCGACGGAAATGATGCAGTCGAGAAGGCGCGCTACATTCTTCCAGACCTCATCCTCATGGACATTTACATGCCCGGGTGCGATGGCATTGCTGCCTGCCGGCAGATCAAAGCTGACCCTAGGACGGCCAGTATCCCGGTTATCTTTCTCACCGCTGCCGCCTTGCCGGAAGAGCGCGTGATCGGCCTATCCGAAGGCGCGGTCGACTACATAACCAAGCCCTACCACTTCGAAGAAGTGAAGCTGAGGATCACCATCCACCTTGCTCGAAACGGTGACGAGGGGCGCGCGGCACCCGCTCCTGCAGCATTTGGCGACCATCCTGTGAACTCGGTTGAGCACCGCGTGTTCCGCGCAGCTCAGCGCCTGCTGCTAGAGGACCTTGCCAAAACCCCGAACTTATCGACTCTTGCGCGTGCGGTTGGCACTAATACACATAACCTCAACGAAGCCTTCCGCAAGTTTACTGGCGTAACCGCGCTCCGCTATCTGCGAGAGACACGGATGAAGGAAGCCTGCTGCTTACTCCGAAATACCAATCTGGATGTGCAATCCGTCGCGATCGACCTCGGCTACGCCAGCCCAGCGAATTTCTCCACCGCTTTCCGGGAACGCTTCGGCATGTCGCCGCGAGAGTTTCGCGATCTCCCCCCAGACGAGGTGCGCTCGCACGACGGCTGTAGCGGTTCCAACCTCGAATGCGGTTCCGGAAATCGAACTGTCTGTGAAACTATGGGCTTCGCCGGATCGCATGCAGACATTGCTGAGCAACCAGATGATGCCGAAGCTTGCAATGCTGATCATGACGCGCAACTTGATGCGGTTTTTGCTTCTAGCCCGGACGGTTTAGTGGCATTTGATGCTGGTCTGTGCGTGAAATATGCAAGCCCTGCTTACCTTCAAATGACAGGTCAGAAGAACGCGGAAATCATCGGACTGGGTAAGCGCGATCTCTTTACGTCTCTTTCTGCCATTTGTGTGCCAGCACAAAGTTCTGGCGGTGTTACCGAGATGTGGCAAGCATTGATGGACGACGCCACTGGTCAGCACCATCTTCGCGTAGAGCTGGCAGGAAAAGTCCGGCGCGTCCTAGAGCTAACCTTACGACTTACCAGCGCAGCGGCAATCTCGCAGATACTCTACGTACGTGATGTAACGTATGAAGCAGAAATGAATAAGATGAAAAGCGACTTTGTTTCTCACGCTGCCCACGAACTGCGAGCACCAATGGCAAGCGTTTTTGGGTTCTCCGAACTCCTTATCACCCGCGAGTTCGATTCAGAAACCCGGAAAGACCTTCTTCAAACTATTCACGCGCAGAGTGCCGGACTCATTGAAATCATCAACGAACTCCTCGATTTGGCTCGCATAGAGTCTCGTCGTGGTAACAACTTCCCCGTTGAGGCGCTTGCTCTCGACTCCATTGTTGATGACGTACTCAAAAACATGCGAATCGATCAAGAGCGCTGGCCCGTTGTAGTCGACCTGCCTGCGGATCTGAAATCGGTTATGGCCGATGCTCCCAAACTGCGACAGGCTCTCACCAATGTCCTTGGTAACGCGGTCAAATATTCTCCTGATGCTGGAGCCATCACGATCCACGCAAATTCCTGCACCGATTCTGCCAGGGGATTTGTAAGCATCACTGTATCCGACCAGGGCATCGGCATGAGTTCTGAACAAACTGCCCGCGTCTGCGAGCGTTTCTACCGTGCAGACGGAAGTGGAAAGATCTCCGGTACTGGGCTGGGGATGTCAATCGTCAAGGAGATCATCGAACTCCTTGGTGGCAAAATCGAGATCACCTCCGCTCTTGGAAAAGGAACCGCTGTCACTCTGGTGCTGCCAGCCGCTGAGTAAAAAGGAATGCAAGCTCCCGGCGAAGTCATCGATGAATTGACCGGTAACCGACGCTAACGCGATCGAAACGCGATGACGCGAGCACACTCCCCGGGATGAGGCTTGGTGTCTGCCGGCTCCCGACTGGAGGAGCGAGCGGATTCCGTGACACTGCCGAACGCCTTCAATTCGTGGTCCAGGTCCAGAAAACTGTTCCACATCAGCGCCTGTATCTTCAGGAGCGCTCCGAGTGGCGACCGTGACAGGCTGCGGATGGAATCCACCCGAAACTGAAGTCCGCGCAGACGCCGCTGATGGTGTTTGGGAGCACTTTCGATAAAGCATGACACCAACTCAGCGCGTAACGCCTCGAAGGCCTGAGGATCATCACTAGCGAGTTTCGATAGCGCCTCATAACTGGGAAGCGTCATTGCAGGATTACTCATAGCCTGTCTTCCTCCTGATCGCGCCGACCTCGGTTTTCTCATTAAGCGGCAGCCGTTTTCCACTAACAAATTCTCGCTAAACAAAAGAGGTCAACTTTTGCTTAATCAACAAATAGCTTTGACTGCGTGAAAAATACTGCCTCTGCCGGCCCAAAAAGGGGTTCATCGCGCGTTACCGGGGAAGGCAGCCTGGATCTTCAGAAATAGGCTGAAAGGGAGATGGTCGCGCGCGTGCGCCAGGCCCTGCACGACGACGCACTGGCCATGCACAATGCCGAGCAGCTGGCGGCCGGGTTCCAGAACGAGAAGAGCTTCATCCGCGCATTCAAGGACTGGACCGGCATGAGCCCGGGCGATTGGCGGGCGCGGCGCTGAGCAGCCAAAGGCGCCGGTACCGGGCACGACGGGACAGAACGCCACCGGGCAAACCGGTGGCGTTGAACGCGCTCGCCAAGGACCAGATCAGGTCGGCATTACAGAGAGCGTCGGCACCACGAAGGTTTGGGTTGCGTCATCCCACACCGCAAAGTTCGCCGCCGTGAATTCCTCGCCAGTGGTGTGCACCACCCCCAGCAGGCTCAGCTCCTGCGCATCCACCGTGTCGTCACCCGTGCTGGCCTGGGTGTGAACCCAGATCGCCGTGGTGGTGGCATCGTCCGAAGCCGTCACGCCGAACACCGTGGTGTTGAGGCTGCTGTTGTCGGTAGTGCGCAAATTGAACTCGAAAGCAGTGTTCAGCGCTGCCGCCACCGCATCGGCGTCGGTCAGGTTCGCCACTACCACACCGCTAGCGCCGCTTTGCAGCAGCCCGAACTCGTGACTGCTGAGGTCAAAACCGTCCCCGGTGACCACGTCGACGGTTTCACCAGCGACGGTGCTCTGTGCCAACGCCCCCTCCAGAGCGATCAGGTCGGTGCCCACCTGGAAGTGGTTGACGGTGTCGTAACCCGCCTGCGCATCCTGAAGCGTCGACGGAACGGCGCTGTCCCAGCTGTAGGCGGCAAAGCCGGCATCGTTCTGGGTCACGGTGAAGCCGTCGGTGCTGCTGGCGGTGTCCGTCAAGCTGCCTTCGGCCTCCCCCACCACGCCCGGTCCTTCGGCCTGGCCGTCGTACACGTCGATCTTGTCGGTCAGGCTGTCCGCGCCGTTGGCGGTGTACAAGCCGTCCTGGCCGGCGGTTTCACCAGCCAGGTAGCTCGTGTCCAGGCCGTTGTCGACGTAGGTGCCCGCATCCGACCCGTACAGCCCGGCGTCACCCGTGCCGGTGGTGCCGGCGGCGGGCGAATCGGTGGCGGCGACGTAGCTGCTGTCGGGGTTGGTGGTGGTCTGGTCGACACCGTTGACGCCGGTCAACGCGTTGTCGCCGGCGAACGAAGCGTCACCCGTGCCGTCGACCGTGCCGTTGTTGGCCGAACCCGACACGGCACTGTAGCTGTCCGTCGGGTTCACATAGGACTGCGCCACACCTGCGCTGCCGCCTGACAGGGCGGCAGCGCCCCAGTACCCGTTGCTGTCGGTTGGGTTCTCGACCGTCTATTCCTTCAGGTTGTCCAGCTCACCCGCCTCCGAGTCCATCTTGACCAGCGGCAGTTCGCTGTAGCCGCCGTTGTAGGGCACGTTCGTGACCGTCACCCCGTCCACGGAAAAGTCGATGGAGTCGTCGTTCACGGTGGTGTCGGACAACAAGCCCTCGTTTCGGCCCACGACCGTGTCGGACACCGTATCTGTGCCGCTGGTGTAGTCGAAGTCGATGTCACCCACCTGTACCACGCCCACGGTGACGGCCAGGGGCACGCTGACGTTGCCGGGCTTGACCACAGTCACCGTCAAGGTGCCGTCGGTCGTGTCGCCCAGCAGGTGCGCACCGTTGCTGTTGGCGGTGATCTGCAGCACGTTGTCGCCGTCTTGCGCTCCGTCCACGCTCACTTCGGTGAAGACACCGCGGTTGTCGTAGCCCTGCTTCACCGTGCCGATGTCTGTTGCGGATGTGGCCGTTTCAATGGCCGCCTTGAGCGCCGACACGATCGCCTCGGAGCGCAACTGCGGATCGGTGAGCGAGCCGACCAGCGTGTCATCGATCGTCACACTGACGTCCACGCCATCGATATGCACCGTCACGACCGTCCCGATCGGCGTTTGCGCGGCATCGTCGAACACCGTGTCGTTGAGCGTGAGGCTGACGATGTGCGGTGTTCCGGTGCCACCATTGACCACTTCCTGTTCGTACTGAACACCGCCAACGTTCAGCGGGTCGGTGCCCGCCACTTTGGCGGTCAGATCGAATGCCACATCACCGTCGTAGGCAATTGCGCCCAGGGCTGCGGCCACGCTGGCGTCGGGCACAGCCGCGGTCATGTCCAGCGTCTGGAAGCTCAAGGTGCCGGTGACGCTGCCAACGGTGGCGCTCAAGTTGCCGCCACCCACAGCCATTTCCAGATCTGCAGTGGTCGTGCGCAGATTGATGGCAGCGTGTTGACGCGCACTGAAAAGGACCCAGATTTGGAGGTATCCGCACGCTGAAAATTACCCAGGGTGATTAACCTCCTTCGCTCCGTTTTGGAGCGGGGAAACCGAGGAGATGATCACCATGAATTTGCTGGGGAAAGTAAGAAGACTGCATTACCGGGACGGGTTGAACCTGTCGGAGATCGAGCGGCGAACGGGGCTGACACGGAAGACGATCCGCAAGTGGCTGAAGGCACCGGAAGGCGTTGAGCCGAGCTATCGCAGGAAGGTCGGCGAGACCAAGATAGCGCCCTTTGCCGAGCGACTGGTCAAGATGCTGGAAACGGATGCGCGGCGCCCCGTACGGGATCGGCGCACCGCGTTGAAGCTACACGCCGAGTTGAAGCGGTTGGGCTTTGACGGGGATTACAGCCGGGTCACCGAATTCATCCGCCGCTGGCGGGAAAGTGGCGGTTCCGCCGTCACAAAAGCCTTTGTGCCCTTGCAGTTTGCCCCGGGAGAAGCCCATCAATTCGACTGGAGCGAAGAGCATCTGGTCATCGGCGGCGTCTGGCGGAAGCTGATGGTGGCGCACCTGAAGCTTTGCTATAGCAAGACGTTCGTCGTTCAAGCGTACCCGGCGCAAAGCCACGAAATGCTGTTCGACGCCCATGCCAGGGCCTTTGCTGCATTGGGCGGTATCCCGCGCCGAGGCATCTACGACAACATGAAGACGGCCGTGGACAAGGTCAAGAAAGGCAAGGCTCGGGTCGTCAATACACGCTTTGCCGCGATGGCCTCGCACTACCTGTTCGATCCGGACTTCTGCAACGTCGCCTCCGGCTGGGAGAAAGGCGTCGTCGAGAAGAACGTCCAAGACACCCGGCGGCGGATCTGGCAAGACGCGGCGCAGGAACGGTTCGGCAGCTTCACCGAACTGAACCTGTGGCTGCTGGCACGCTGCCGGACGCTGTGGCAGGAACTGCGCCACCCCGAGTACGACCTGACACTGGCCGAACTGCTCGAACAGGAACAGCCGCATCTGATGCCGATGATCGTCCCGTTTGACGGCTACGTCGAAACCATCGGCAAAGTCTCGAGTACTTGTCTGGTCACCTTTGACCGCAATCGTTACTCAGCCCCGTGCGAACTGGTCGGGCAGATGGTCGGCATCCGGGTCTATCCGGAGCGGATTGATCTCGTCGCTCACGATGCGGTGGTCGCCAGTCACCTGCGCAGTTTCAGCCGGATGGAAACCCGCTATGACTGGCAACACTATATTCCGCTGATTGAGCGCAAACCCGGTGCGCTGCGTAATGGAGCCCCCTTTGCCGACCTGCCGGCGCCGATGCAGAAATTGAGGGGGCTGCTGCTCAAGCGTGAAGGCGGCGACCGGATCATGGCCAAGGTCCTTGCCGCCGTACCGGGGCATGGCCTGGATGCCGTGCTGGTCGCCGTCGATCTGGTACTCGAATCAGGGACACCAAGTTCCGAGCACATTGAAAACGTGCTCCACCGACTAAAAGCCGCACCGCCACCGCCGCAGGTCGAATCCGCATTGACCGTCGAAGAAGCGCCGATAGCGGACACGCACCGGTACGACCGTCTGCGCCAGGAGGTAAGCCATGCGTGACATTACTGCCGAACTCAAGGAACTGCGGCTGTACGGCATGGCCAGCGCCTGGGAAGAAGTCGCTGCCGACGAGAACGGAATGGGCGTGCAAACGTCACGCTGGCTGATCGAGCATCTACTTCAGGCCGAACATACGGACCGACACATGCGCTCGGTCCGCTATCAATTGCATTCGGCCAAGTTCCCGGTGCACCGTGATCTGGCCGGCTTCGAGTTTGCCCAGTCGAAAGTTGACCAGCGTCTGATCGACGAGTTGGCGACCTTGGCCTTTACGGAGCAGGCGCACAACGTCGTGCTCATTGGCGGCACGGGAACGGGTAAAACGCATCTGGCCACGGCCTTGGGCGTCGCCGGCATTACCCGGCACAACAAACGCGTGCGCTTCTTCTCGACGGTCGATCTGGTCAATCTACTCGAGCAGGAAAAGGCGGCGGGCAAGGCCGGGAGGTTGGCCTTCTCGTTACTGCGCATGGACCTGGTCATTCTCGACGAACTGGGGTATCTGCCGTTCAGCCCATCGGGCGGCGCCTTGCTGTTTCATCTGCTGTCAAAACTCTACGAACACACCAGCGTGATGATCACGACCAATCTGACCTTTGGGGAATGGGCGACCGTCTTCAATGACGCCAAGATGACCACCGCGATGCTCGACCGGATCACACACCATTGCCACATCGTCGAAACCGGTAATGAGTCGTATCGATTCCGGCACAGCTCGACGACGGCGAAGTCGCGCATCAAGGCCCGAGAACAGAGCAGATTAGGGAAACAAGCCGAGGAGGAACCGTTCTGAATGCTGTCGCGTGGGAAAATCCGCTCCGGGCTCCGCCCTGCGCGGCTTCCCCCACGCAATTCGGTACCGCCTGCTAACGTCACAAGGAAATAAAGGAGGTGCTCACGACCACCATTGCGCTACACTTCAAATCAGTCGCTACCATGACGGGCGGCTAAAGTCCCTGGGTAAAGTTCAACGCGCATCGCTGGGTACTTTTAAACGCGCGCCGACACGGGGGGAACTCGATAGGTGGGCTGGTTCGACCACGAGGCAAAAACGGGTCGAAAAACGGGTGTCGTCGTTCGGGGTTCGCGCCGTTCTGGCTCTCCTATACAATCGATGGCATGACTCGTTCCGAACTCATCACCGCCCTGAGCGCGCGCTTCCCGCACCTGACCAGCCAGGACGCCGCCATGGCGTCGTCGGAAATCCTTGAGGCCATGTCCCGTGCATTGTGTGACGGTCAGCGCGTCGAGATTCGTGGATTCGGGAGTTTTGCCCTAAACCAGCGCGCGCCCCGCCTCGGCAGGAACCCGAAAACCGGCGAGAAAGTTGCCGTCCCCGCGAAGTATGTTCCGCACTTCAAGGCCGGCAAGGAATTGCGCGAGCGCGTCGATGAGATTTCAGACCCCCTCAGGGCCGTCTGGAAGGCGGCGTAGCCTTTCGCTTTCCGGTTGAGGTTAACACAGCAGCGACGCAGGTTCCCATGGACTTCACAAGAACACTCAAGGAATTGCAGGAAGCCTCGGCCTTTGACCTCTTCCGTCTTCGTGCGGCCATTGACCGGGTTCTGGACCAGCCGGGCTGGATGGTCGCCGTGCAGGCCCGACTGCGCATCGGCCAGAACATTGACTACTTTGATCCGCAAACCAATCGGGCGCACAAAGGGCAACTGCTGGAAAAACGCCGGAAGCAGGCGGTGGTGCTTGACCTGGAAACCCAGAAGCGCTGGCTGATCGCCTATGCGGCCATCAATCTCGACGGGGTGGACGTCGAAATTCGCGAGCAACCGGTAAAAGGCCTGGGGCGGAATAGCGTCGCGATCGGCGATGTCGTCGGATTCGTCGATAAACATCAGCAGCAGCGTAGTGGCAGGATCGTGCGGCTCAACGACAAGACGGTGACGGTCCAGGTCGGGCCCCTGCAGTGGCGCGTCGCGTACGCCCTGCTTCATCGTGTTGTCGAGGGTTGTGCAGAAGAGGCTGCCGAGCGCGAGTTGGGCTTGATTGCCGGGAACGCCCGCATCATCGACGATGAAGACCAACTGTAGCGGCCATGGCGGGTTCTGCTCCCGAGTTTGAGCGCATCGCCGGCCTGGTCGAACGGGTCACCTTTCATAACGAGCAAAACGGCTTCTGCGTCCTGCGTCTCAAGGTCAAGGGCGAGCGGGATCTGGTCACACTGATTGGACATACCCCCACCGTCACGCCCGGCGAATACGCCAGCGCCTCCGGGCAATGGGTCGCCGACCGCGAACATGGACGCCAGTTCAAGGCACAATTCGTCACCATCTCCCCGCCGACCACGTTGACCGGCATCGAACGCTACCTCGGCTCGGGCATGGTCAAGGGAATCGGTCCCATATATGCCAGCAAACTGGTCAGCGCCTTCGGCGTCGACGTATTCGACGTCATCGAGCGATCACCCGAACGCCTGCGTGAAATCACCGGTATCGGCGACGTCCGCGCCAGAAAGATCACCGCCGGCTGGGCCGACCAGAAGGTCATCCGTAACATCATGGTTTTCCTGCACGCCCATGGCGTTTCCACCTCCCGAGCCGTCCGCATCTTCAAGACCTACGGCGCGGACGCCATCGAACTCGTCAAGGAGAATCCGTATCGACTGGCGGCCGACATTCGTGGCATTGGCTTTCTGTCTGCCGACACGATTGCTCAGAAGATCGGTATCGCCAAGGACTCCCCCTTGCGTGCCCGCGCCGGCATTTCCTATGCACTCAGCGAAGCCGCTTCGCAGGGACACTGCGGGCTACCCTATGCGGAATTGGTCCCTCTGGCGGTAAAGCTTCTGGAGATTCCCCCCGGAATCATCGAATCCGCCATCGCCCAGGAAATTGACGAGCAAATCCTGTATCCCGAGTCCGTCGATGGCCAGCCCTGTGTGTTTCTGGCACCGCTGTACTTCGCTGAACAGTCCATTGCGGCCCAGATCCGTCGCCTCCAGGTCAGCGTCAGCAGGCTGCCGAGCTTCGATGCTGACAAGGCGATCCCGTGGGCCGAGGCCAAGCTCTCGATGTCCCTTGCCGAGAGCCAGAAGGACGCCATTCGTCTTGCACTGTCCTCCAAACTGCTGGTGATCACAGGCGGTCCCGGGGTCGGAAAAACCACGCTGGTCAAATCGATCCTCACCCTCATGACAGCGAAGGGGGTAAAACCCCTGTTGTGTGCGCCCACCGGACGGGCCGCCAAGCGCCTGACGGAGTCATCCGGTCTGGAAGCCAGGACGATCCACCGCCTGCTTGAGGTTAATCCCTTGAACGGGCAGTTCAAGCGCAATGAAGACAACCCGCTCGAATGCGATCTTCTGATCGCCGACGAGTGCTCGATGATCGATGTGCCGCTGGCGAACCAGTTGCTCAAGGCGGTGCCGACATCCTCGGCGGTTATCTTCGTTGGCGATGTGGATCAGTTGCCCTCCGTCGGCCCCGGCCAATTTCTGGCCGACCTGATCGGATCCGGGTCTGTGCCCGTCATCCGGCTGACGGAAGTATTTCGTCAGGCCGCCACCTCGCGCATCATCCGCGCCGCGCACCAGATCAACCACGGGAACTTTCCCGCGCTGCCCGAGAAGGGCGAGGACTCCGACTTCTACCTGGTGCCGGCCGAGACGCCCGAGGCCATCGCCCAGACCGTGGTCGATCTGGTGAAGACCCGGTTGCCCAGAAAATTCGCTGTCGATCCGGTGCGGGACATTCAGGTGCTGTGTCCCATGAATCGTGGCCTCACCGGCGCCCGGGGTATCAACCAGGTGTTGCAGGAGGCGCTCAATCCCCCCCGCGAAGGGAGCGTAGACAAGTTCGGCTATCGGTTCTCGGTCGGCGACAAGGTAATGCAGATCGAAAACAACT
>NZ_JCANUT010000067.1:0-19743 GCF_059569095.1 Propionivibrio pelophilus DSM 12018
GGCATGCAAGCTTCCATGAGCCGCAAGGGCAATTGTTGGGACAACGCGCCGATGGAGAGTTTCTGGGGTTCCCTGAAAAACGAGTTGGTGCATCACAGGCGCTTTACTACGCGCACACAGGCCCGGCAGGAAATCACCGAGTACATTGAAATCTTCTACAACCGAATTCGTAAGCAGGCGAGACTGGGCTATCTGTCGCCGGCACAATTCACCCAGCAATACCATGCAAAACAGATAGCCGCTTAACCCGTTGGACTCTACGGTTGACGACCTACCTCAGGCCGTGCTGGCGTTCTTGGTTGTGGTGAATCCATTGGCATCGCACTGGCCGACGCTATTGGCCACGGTTGGCGTGTTTGGTGCTGTGGTCTTGGCAAACTTCTCGGTTGCGATCTTGCGTGGGCAAGGGCGATTGATGCGTGATGCCTTATGGCAAATCGGCGGCAGGCTGCTGACTGCTTTCTTCGTGATTGTTGCCTTGTGGTTTGGGGCTGGTTCGCCGTGGGCGATATTGGTTGCCCAGTGTGTTGGTACCTTCGTTTTCTTGATCATACTGATGCGGCGCGGCTGGATTGCGCCCAAGCTTCGTGTTCCGCGGGCGGTCTACACGAAGGCGCTGCCTCTGGTTTGGCTTGATCTGGCGACGGTGGTCTATTTTCGAGCAGACATGCTCTTGTTTGAAGTGGCGGATGTGCCAAAGGCGGATATCGGCTCGTACGGTGTGGCCTTTCGGTTGATCGAGGCTTTCCTGTTGTTTGCATCTCCTGTAGGGCTGCTGCTGTTCAGGCGTTTTCGGTTGGATTCCGGTGTTGCCACTGATGCGGTATTGCGGCAGGTGATGCGCTTCGCAGCTTTCGTCGGTACGATCGGTCTCTTGGTGTTTTTTGCTGCTCAACCGTTGGCCGATATCTTTTTCCAGACTGTCTTTGGCAAAGGCTTCGGCTTGTCGGCGGATTGCTTTCGGATACTCAGTCTGATGCTGGTTTTTGCCTTGGCCAATGGTGTGCTCGGTCAGGGGGTTCTGGCCTTGGGATTGGAGCGTTTCTATGCGTGGACGGCGACGGTCGCGGCCATCGTCAATATCTTGGGTAACCTCGTGCTATTGCCTGAATATGGGGTCTGGGCGGCTGCCTGGATGACAGTCATTACCGAGGCAGTGTTGAGTGTTGGTTTGTCAGGGGCATTGTTTGGGGCATGGAAGAAGTGTCGTTATGCGAAATGATGAGCAGGGAGTGAAGCCTTCGGCGTTGCATGTCTATCGGACCTATTTCCCGGATCCGCCGGGTGGGTTGCAGGAGGCCATTCGCCAACTGGCGCTTTCAACCCGAGCGCTCGGGGTTGAAAACACGATCTTCACGCTTTCGCCCAAGCCCGAACCGAAGGAGTTGATCCTGCCGGAGGGGCGGGTGGTCAGGCGGAGGTCGTGGGCGGCGCCGGCATCGTGCGACATCGGGGGTTTTGCGGCGGCCTCGTGCTTTTCGCGCTTGTCGCGTGAAGCGGACGTGATCCACTATCTTTTTCCTTGGCCGTTCGCGGACATTCTCCGTGCGGTGGTTCGTCCCGATCGGCCTGAAGTGCTGACCTACATTTCCGATGTCGTCCGGCAGAAGTGGCTTGGAAAGGCCTATGCGCCGTTGATGTGGCGCACCCTGCGTGCGATGAAGGTCATCGTCGCCAACTGCCCGGCCTATGCGCGGACGAGTCCGGTGCTCTCCGATCCGTCGATTCGTGACAAGGTGCGGGTCATCCCGCTGGGGATCGAAGAGAGTTCCTACCCTAAAAATGGGGATGAAGGAATTTTCGAGCGGATAGGTGTCGATCCGCATGAGCCTTTCTTCCTTTTTGTCGGCGTGCTGCGTTATTACAAAGGCCTCGATTATTTGATTCGTGCGGCGACAAGTGTTGGAGCTCGAATCGTCATTGCCGGCTCAGGCCCGGAGGGAGAGCGCCTGGTCAAACTGCGTGATGAGGTCGGGGCGAAAAATGTCGTGTTCGCGGGGCAGATTTCGGACTTGGAGAAAGTTTCATTGCTCAAGCGCTGTCAGGCGCTGGTGCTTCCATCGCATCGTCGCTCGGAGGCCTACGGGATGGTCCTGGTGGAAGCCGCCATGTTTGGGCGTCCGCTGATTTCGTGCGAAATCGGAACAGGAACGTCGTTCGTGAATGCCCATGAGGAAACGGGCTTTGTTGTTGCCCCGGAAAATCCCGATGCCTTGGTGCGAGCCATGAATGCTTTTCTGGCGGAAGAAAGGCTTGTTGGCGATATGGGATCTGCTGCGCGTCTTCGTTATGAGCGCATGTTCTCTGGCACGGCGTTGGGAAAAGCGTACGCCGACCTGTTTCGGGAGCTTGCGACGTAGTGAAGGTGCTCGGATGCTGCATCAACTCCTTCCCGAAGAAGGCTGTTGTATGCGCACCACCTGTTTATCATTCCGGCGCAGGCGGAATCCAGTATCGGAGAGCAATCGCCGACTGGCCCCGGCCATCGCCGGGGTGACGGATTCAAACATTATCTGGCCGATTCAATAGTTGCAAAGCGCAATAAACGTGATTTCGTAAAGCGCGATAAACGTGTCATCGTTGCTCATTCTTCCTTGATTCCAAGCTCGGAACCAAGTGCCGCCAAGTCGGTGGCTTTTGCCGGGTTATTCTTGCGCCACTCCCGAGCAGCCTCCAACTCAGCTTGAACCGCCGGGTCGAGTAGCCTTTCGTTCATGGGAACAACAACCGCACGTTTCAGCATGATGTCTCCACCCGGAAGTTCTTCCATGATGAAGCCCATGCCCGCCATGGACTTGCCAAGCGAGATTTGGCCGCTCTTTCCAACTGTCTTGATTGTCTGCATCACATTCTCCTTGATCGCGCATGATTGCATGTCTGCATGATGCCCTGACTGTGCCGTGCTGAGGAGGTTCAACATGCGTTGTCGTCGAAGGTGGGCTGAAGTTGTCACGTTTCGAAGAGTTGGTCGTAAACCACCCATGCTGACGCTTGCGTCTTTGGGCCCTCCGGTAGCGAACTGCGTATAATCCCGGATTCTCTTTATTTCCTCCCCAAGCCAGCCATGCAGGAAAAATACCAACCCCAAGAGATCGAGCTCGCCGCCCAGGATCACTGGAAAAAGACCGGCGCCGCGCGTGCCGTCGAAGACCTGAGCAAGCCGAAGTATTACTGCCTGTCGATGTTCCCTTACCCGTCGGGCAAGCTGCACATGGGGCACGTGCGCAACTACACGATCGGGGATGTGCTTTCGCGCTTCCACAAGATGCAGGGCTTCAACGTGATGCAGCCGATGGGCTGGGACGCCTTCGGCATGCCGGCGGAGAATGCGGCGATCCAGAACAACGTGCCACCGGCGCAATGGACGTATTCGAACATCGAGTACATGAAGGGGCAGCTCAACCGCCTCGGATTTGCGCTCGATTGGGAGCGTGAACTGGCGACTTGCAAGCCGGATTACTACCGCTGGGAGCAATGGCTGTTCACACGCCTGTTCGAAAAAGGCTTGGTCTACAAACGCTACGGCACGGTGAACTGGGATCCGATCGACCAGACGGTGCTGGCCAACGAGCAGGTGATCGACGGGCGCGGCTGGCGCTCGGGCGCGCTGATCGAGAAGCGCGAGATCCCGATGTACTACATGAAGATCACCGCCTACGCCGAGGAACTGCTCGCCGATCTCGACCAGCTCGGCGGCTGGCCGGAGCAGGTCAAGCTGATGCAGAAGAACTGGATCGGCAAGAGCGAGGGCGTGCGCTTTGCCTTCCCGTACGAGCTCGACGGCAAGGCCGAGAAGCTGTGGGTATTCACCACCCGCGCCGACACGATCATGGGCGTCACCTTCGTTGCTGTCGCGGCCGAGCATCCGCTGGCGACGTACGCCGCGAAGAACAATCCCGAACTCGCCGCCTTCATCGAGGAATGCAAGCAGGGTGGCGTCGCGGAGGCCGATCTGGCGACGATGGAAAAGAAGGGGATGCCGACCGGCATCTTCGTTACTCACCCGCTGACCGGCGAACAGGTCGAGGTCTGGGTCGGCAACTACGTGCTGATGGGCTACGGCGACGGCGCCGTGATGGCCGTGCCGTCGCATGACGAGCGTGACTTCGCCTTCGCCAAGAAGTACGGCCTGAAGATTGCGCAGGTGATTGGCGAGAAGAACAAGGATGGCAGCGAGAAGCCGTTCTCGACCGACGCCTGGGAAGAGTGGTACGCCACCAAGGACGGCTATTGCGTCAATTCCGGCAAATACACCGGCCTCAGCTACAAGGCCGCCGTTGATGCCATCTCCGCCGACCTCGCCGCCAAAGGCCTCGGCGAGAAGAAGGTGCAGTTCCGCCTGCGCGACTGGGGCATCTCGCGCCAGCGCTACTGGGGCTGTCCGATCCCGATCATCCACTGCGAGAGCTGCGGCGACGTGCCGGTACCCGACGACCAATTGCCGGTCGTGCTGCCCGAGAACGTCACCGTCACCGGCGCCGGCAGCCCGCTGGCCAAGATGCCGGAATTCTACGAATGCACCTGCCCGAAGTGCGGCAAACCGGCGCGGCGCGAGACCGACACGATGGACACCTTCGTCGAGTCGTCGTGGTACTTCCTGCGCTACTGCTGTCCGGACAACGACAAGGCGATGGTCGACGAGCGCGTCGCCTACTGGTGCAAGGGCGGCATCGACCAGTACATCGGCGGCATCGAGCACGCCATCCTGCATCTGCTCTACTCGCGTTTCTGGACCAAGCTGATGCGTGACGTCGGCCTGTTCGGCAACGAGAAGCTGGATGAGCCGTTCGCCAACCTGCTGACGCAGGGCATGGTCGTCGCGCCGACCTTCTATCGCGAAGGCGAAGGCGGCAAGAAGGACTGGATCAACCCGGCCGATGTCGAGTTGCAATGCGACGAGCGCGGTCGTCCGGTCGCTGCCACGCTGCGCGCCGACGGGCAACCGGTACAGATCGGCGGCATCGAGAAGATGTCGAAATCGAAGAACAACGGTGTCGACCCGCAGGCGCTGATCGACCTGTACGGCGCCGATACCGCGCGCCTGTTCATCATGTTCGCCTCGCCGCCCGACCAGTCGCTCGAATGGTCCGATGCCGGCGTCGAAGGCGCCTACCGCTTCCTCAAGCGGGTGTGGCGTCTCGTCTTCGAGCACGTTTCGGCGGGTGTCGTGCCGGCATTCTCCGGTGGCGAACTGACGCCTGAACTGAAGGCGTTCCGCCGCCAGTTGCATCAGACGATCGGCAAGGTCGCTGACGACTACGGCCGCCGCCAGCAGTTCAATACCGCGATCGCCGCGGTCATGGAGTTGCTCAACGCGTATGCCAAGCTGAGCGATGTGTCACCGACCGCGCGTGCGGTTCGTCAGGAGGCGTTGGAGGCCGTGGCGCTGCTGCTGTATCCGATCGTGCCGCATGTTTGCGAGGCGCTTTACGCGGAACTGCATCCGGGTGCCCAGGCGGGTGCACAGGCGTTCCCCAAGGCCGATGCAACTGCTCTGGTGCAGGACGAAATCGAATTGGTGTTGCAGGTCAACGGCAAGCTGCGCGGCAGCCTGCGCGTGCCGACGAGCGCCGACAAGGCCGCGATCGAGGCGGCGGCGCTGGCGAGCGAGGTAGCGCAGAAGCACCTGGAAGGCAAGGCGCCGAAGAAGCTGGTGGTTGTGCCGGGGCGGCTCGTCAATATCGTTGTCTGATCGAGTGAGCGGGAGTCTTTGAATGATCCGGTCGGTACGCGGCGCGCTTCTTGTCTCAACGATCATGATGTTGTCGGCATGCGGCTTCCAGTTGCGGGGAGCGTATTCGCTTCCCTACGAGAGCATCTATTTCGCCACCGGTGACAACGTGGTCGGTGCCGGGATGAAGCGGCAGGTGCGGGCTTCGGGAGTTCAAATTGCTGACTCTGCTGCAGAAGCGCAAGCGACGTTTGTTCCCGCTGGCGAGCTTCGTGACTCCGTGATCGTCTCGCTTTCCAGTTCCGGGCGTGTCCGCGAGAAGCGGTTGCGCCTTCGTTATGCCTACCGGATCGTCGATGCCAAGGGGCGGGATCTGGTGCCGCAAGGCTACGTCGAACTGACGCGGGATGTGACTTACGCCGACTCGGCAACCTTGGCCAAGACGCAGGAAGAAGACCTGCTGTGGCGGGATATGGAAAACGATCTCGTCCAGCAGTTGCTGCGGCGCCTGGCGACCGCCAAGCCGAAGCCGCCGGTTGAAGCGGACCAGGCGGACTGAGCACCATGCAGCTCGGCGGCGAGCAGCTTCTCGCCCATCTGGAAAAAGGGCTGAAGCCAATCTACACGGTGTATGGCGACGAGCCGTTGCTGGTTATCGAAGCGGCGGACGCCATTCGCGCTGCGGCCCGGAAGCAGGGCTTTGCCGAACGCGAAGTGCTGACCGCGATCGCCGGGTTCAACTGGAACGAGCTGCATCACGCGGCGGGCAACATGTCGCTGTTCGGCGGCAGCAAACTGATCGATCTGCGCATTCCCACCGGCAAGCCCGGGCGGGACGGGAGTGCCGCCTTGCAGGACTACTGTGCCCGTCCGTCGCTCGATGCCGTGCTGCTGGTCACTCTGCCGGGTCTAGATTGGGCCGACGAAAAGGCCGCCTGGCTGAAGTCGCTGACGGAGGCAGGGGTGACCGTCAAGTTGACGCCGCCCAATCTGGCGCAACTCCCCGCGTGGATCGCCGGCCGTTTGCGCCGGCAGCAGCAAAGCGCCGACGATGATGGCTTGCGTTTCATTGCCGAGCGGGTGGAGGGCAACCTGCTCGCTGCACATCAGGAAATCCAGAAGCTGGCGCTGCTGTATCCCGCCGGCCGCCTGTCGCTGGAGCAGGTGCGCGATGCAGTGCTGAACGTGGCGCGCTACGATCTCGACGGCTTGCGCGAGGCCTTGTTGTCAGGCGACGTGGTTCGCCTCGCCCGGACACTCGAAGGCTTGCGTCAGGAAGGCGAGGCGCCGCCGCTGGTCCTTTGGGCGATGACCGAGGAGGTGCGGGCATTGGCGCAGGTGAAGAACGGCGTGGCGCGGGGACGGCCTGCCGATGCTTTGCTGAAGGAAGCGCGGGTTTGGGGCCCGCGGCAGTCGCTTTTCAGATCCGCGCTGCAGCGGATCGATGCGGCTCAGGCCAACGCGGCGCTTGCTGCTGCAGCGCGCATCGATCGCCTGGTCAAGGGGATCGGTGGTGGCGATATCTGGGATGAATTCCTGCGCTTGGGGATGCAGCTCTCTGGGCGTTTTTTGGGGCGCTCGGGGAGTCGCTGACGTCTTGGAGATTCGTCATTCCGGCGCAGGCCGGAATCCAAAAGAATCAACGAACTGGATCCCGGCCTTCGCCGGGATGACATGGTTGTCCTTGCGTTTCGGTGTGGATCTACTGGTGGTACAAGTGGTGCTACCATGGCGCAAAGGTAAGGGTAGTAAGGAGGTTGGTCATGCACGCCTATGGGAAAGACCTCAACGCTTGGGCGAATGAGCAGGCGCGGTTGCTTCGCGCGGGGCGTTTCAACCTGCTGGATGTTGAGCACATTGCAGGGGAGATTGAAGACGTGGGAAAAAGTGAACAGCGTGGGCTGGCCAGCCTCCTTCCCTACTGCAACACCCACGTTCCGCCCTTCTTGATCTCGGCGTACATGGCATCCGGGGCCAGATCGAGTTCGCCAGGCCAAGTCACCGCGCCGTGCTCGACGAACACCTGGGCGAAGAGTGCAGGATCTGCAAGGGAAGCAAATACTCCGGCGCCGAGCGAATGAACAAAGGCAGTCAGATCCACCGTTCCCTCTGTGCCGTCCACAAATCGAACATGCAACCGGAAGTCCGGCAGCGCGTCTACGGCTACCACACGCCACGGCATGCGCGGCTGGATAGGCGGTGTTACGGCAAGGGGCGAATTTTGTGGGGCTGCTGATTGCGTGCGCATAGCTCCCAGTCCTCCATAAGTTCGGCGCGATGCTCCTGTGCCCATTCGAGTACCAAGGAAAGGGCTCGCCGAGGCATCTCGCCTTCCAGAATGATGGGCGCGTGGAAAGTCGGCGATTCCTTAGTTTTTCTTCTCTTCTTCGTCCGCGTCCTGATCGTCCGGGGCCAAGTGTTCCCACAGGCAATCATCGCGCCATTCGAACTCGTCATTGAGCCCCTGGCAGCATTTGCTTTGCACCAGGCATTCGCCTTCGCAACTTTCGTCTACGACGACGACGCCCAGTTCAGGGTCGACTTTTCGCTGGCCATCCCAGTAGCTGCAGGTCGCGCAGACCTTGATCTCGGCGGGAAGAATCAGTTTTTTGCTCATATCGGATGCAAGTGAAGAAACTGTGAGCATAGGAGTGCGATTTCCCTCAATGGTTCAATTGTTCAGTTCGGCCCGGTATCGGTGGCTATAATTGCCTTTCGCCCAACGAACGAAACAGGTAGCCATGGATATCCAGCAGTACATGACGACGATCGGCGTACAAGCCCGGGAGGCCTCCCGCCACATCGCCCGCGCCGACACCCGTGCCAAGAACAACGCATTGAACACCCTGGCCAACGCAATAAGGCGCGATTCTAGCGCACTTCTCGAAGCTAATCAGAGGGATCTGGAGGCGGCGCGCGCTGCGGGCCTTGAATCGGCGATGATCGATCGCCTGACGCTGACGGAGAAGAGTGTGGCCGCGATGGCTGACGGCGTCGATCAGGTGGCGACGCTGCCCGATCCGGTGGGTGAAATCACCGATCTCAAGTTCCGTCCGAGTGGCATCCAGGTCGGGCGGATGCGTGTGCCGTTGGGGGTCATCGGGATCATCTACGAAGCGCGCCCCAATGTGACCGCCGACGCGGCGGCGCTGTGCCTGAAATCGGGCAACGCGGCAATTCTGCGCGGCGGCTCCGAGGCGATTCACTGCAATCGGGCGATTGCCGCCCTCGTGCATGAGGCGCTTGCCGCCGTCGGTTTGCCGCCGAATGCTGTGCAGGTGGTGGATACGACCGACCGGGCGGCCGTCGGGCATCTGATTACCATGCGCGAATATGTCGACGTGATCGTGCCGCGCGGCGGCAAGGGGCTGATCGCCCGCCTGCTCGCCGAATCGCGGGTGCCGATGATCCAGCATCTGGACGGCAACTGTCACGTCTATCTGGATGACGAGGCGGATGCGGCGATGTCCGTCCGGATCGTCGAGAACGCCAAGACGCAGCGTTACGGCACCTGCAACACGACCGAATCCTTGCTGGTTGCCCGTTCGCGTGCCGCGGAACTGTTGCCGCCGGTGGCAGCGATGCTCGCCGGCAAGGGGGTGGAGAT
This sequence comes from Propionivibrio pelophilus DSM 12018, assembly GCF_059569095.1. NCBI lineage: Bacteria > Pseudomonadati > Pseudomonadota > Betaproteobacteria > Rhodocyclales > Rhodocyclaceae > Propionivibrio > Propionivibrio pelophilus. The sequence continues at coordinate 9,279 of NZ_JCANUT010000067.1, forward strand.
TCGCGGTTGCGCGGAAACGCGGGCGTGGGTGAAGACGGCCGTCCCGGCAAGCGAAGAGGACTTCGCCACCGAATTCCTGGCGCCGGTCATTTCGGTCAAGGTGGTTTCGGGGCTCGACGAGGCGATCGCGCACATCAACCGCTACGGTTCGCATCACACCGATACGATCGTCACCGAGAACTATAGCAAGGCGCTGCGCTTCCTGCGCGAAGTCGATTCTGCGTCGGTCATGGTCAATGCGTCCACGCGCTTTGCCGATGGCTTCGAATACGGGCTCGGCGCGGAAATCGGAATTTCCACCGACAAGATCCACGCGCGCGGTCCTGTGGGCCTGGAAGGGCTGACCAGCCAGAAATGGGTGGTGCTCGGCACCGGGCAGGTACGTCAATGAGGGACACACTGAAATAGTAGTCACCCCGGCGAAGGCCGGGGCCCAGTTCGTTGAATTTTTTGGATTCCGGCCTTCGCCGGAATGACGAATCTTCAATATAGTCAGCACCTCCTGAGGTGAATCATGGAACAAGTGTTTCAGGCGATTGTTGCCGCCCCCGGGTTTGGCTTGGGGGTGCGTTGCGATGATGACGAGGTCGTGGGGTTGGCATTTCTGCCGCCGTGCCCCGAGGTTGAGCCCAGTAATGCGCTGGCGGCCGAGGTGGTGCGCCAGTTACGGGGCTATCTGGCCGATCCCGGGTTCGCCTTTTCGTTGCCGCTGCGCCCGGCGGGAACGCGCTTTCAGCGTCGTGTCTGGGCGCAGATTGCCGCCATTCCCGGTCGCGAAACCAGGACCTATGGCGATCTCGCGCATCTCCTGAAAACCGCGCCGCGTGCCGTTGGTCAGGCGTGCGGCGCCAATCCGTATCCGGTGGTCGTGCCCTGTCATCGCGTGGTTGCCGCCCATGGCGGGCTGGGGGGGTTCGCCCGGCAGGGCGGCGGTTTTCTGCTCGATGTGAAACGCTGGCTGCTGGCGCATGAACAAGGATGTTAAGGAAACACTGAAATCTCCGTCACCCCGGCGAAGGCCGGGGTCCAGTTCGTCGCATTTTCTGGATTCCGGCCTTCGCCGGAATGACGAACCTCCCAAAAATCAGCGTTTCACTCAGGTTTCTCCCGGCGATCTGGCCGAGATCGACGCCTTTTGCGACGTGCTCTGGCTGGAAGACGGGCTGGCCAAGGCGTCGCTGGCCAGCTACCGCAGCGATCTGCTGCTTCTTTCACGCTGGCTGGCGGAACAACAGTCCGCTTCTCTCCTTGTCGCCGACGATCTGGCGCTGATCGGCTTCGTGGCAATGCTTTCGCAGACGCGGCGGGCGTCGTCGCAGGCGAGGGCGATTTCGTCGTTGCGCCGCTTCTACCGGTATTTGCTGGCGCGCGGCCGGATCGGGCGCGATCCGACCCTGAAAATCGCCATGCCGGTCAAGCCGGCGCGCTTGCCCAAGGTCCTCTCCGAGCGCGACGTGGAGGCGCTGCTGTCGGCGCCTGAAGCCGACACGCCGCTTGGCGTGCGCGACCGGGCGATGCTGGAAACGCTGTACGCTACGGGCTTGCGCGTTTCCGAACTGGTGGGCCTGAAGTTGCACGAAGTCAGCTTCGACATGGGCGTTGTGCGGGTGTTCGGCAAGGGCAGCAAGGAGCGCCTGGTGCCGCTCGGCGAACAGGCCATCGACCGCCTGCGCGACTACCTCGGCGAGGCACGCCATGAACTCCTGGGCGGGCGGCAGAGCGACGACCTGTTCGTCACGGCGCGCGGGGCGGCGATGACGCGGCAGGCCTTCTGGCAGCTCGTCAAGCGCTATGCGCTGGTCGCCGGAATCCCGCCGGCGCGGCTGTCGCCGCACGTTCTGCGCCACGCTTTTGCCACGCATCTGCTCAATCACGGCGCCGACCTGCGCGTCGTCCAGCTGCTGCTCGGCCATTCGGATATCTCGACGACGCAGATCTATACGCACATCGCCCGCGAGCGATTGAAAACACTGCACGCGAAGCACCACCCGCGCGGCTGAAGCGGTCGGCGTCCTGCTATGCTTCAGGAGACGTTGAAATATTCGTCACCGGCGGAGGCCGGGGTCCAGCTCGTTGAATTTTCTGGATTCCGGTTTTCGCCGGAATGACGAATCTTTTGGCCTTTCTCAACCGTTTTCGGAGAAGAAAAGTGAAATCGGAGCACGCGCCCGAAACCCCGGCGACGAAATTCCTGCGCCAGCACGGGATCGCCCATTCCAGCCATCTCTACGACTATGAGGAGCATGGCGGCACGCGGGTGTCGTCGCGCGAACTCAATGTCGACGAGCATGCCGTGGTGAAAACGCTGATCATGGAGGACGAGTCGGCGAAGCCGTTGATCGTCCTGATGCATGGCGATTGCAAGGTTTCAACCAAGGAGCTGGCCCGGCAGATCGGCTGCAAGCGGGTCGATCCGTGCAAGCCGGAGGTCGCCAACCGGCACACCGGCTTTCTGGTCGGCGGCACCAGCCCGTTCGGCACGAAGAGAAAAATGCCGGTCTATATCGAGAAAACGATCCTTGATCTGCCGCTGATTTACATCAACGGGGGGCGGCGTGGCTTCCTTGTCGGCGTCCATCCGCACGACCTGATGAGTGCGCTGGCGCCGAAAGTCGTCGAGGTGGCGCTCAAATAGTTTCGCTGGGCCGGCTTCGTTCGATGACCACGCCGGCGCGGCGGACGCCGCGCATCACGCCGATCTTGGCGATGGTGATGCGTACCCAGATGGCGCCGAAGTCGTCGAGAATGACGCTGGCGACGTGCTCGGCCAGCTTCTCGAGCAGGTGGAAGTGCTGGTGCGCGACGTCGGCGCGCAGCCGTTCGACCACGGCGGCGTAGTCGATGGTGTCGCGGATGTCGTCACTGCTGCCGGCGTTCAGCGTCGACGTGCCGATCTGCAGCGAAATCTCGATGGTTTGCGGCACGACCTGTTCGCGCGGATAAATCCCGATCAGGGTCGGAAGGCGGAGTTCGTCGATGAAGATGATGTCCATGTGGGCGCCGGGCGGGTCGGTGTAAAATCGCGCCGCGGTGCGGCAGGGACGGCACCGAGCGAGTGCGCATTCTACCTCAGCCCTTTCCTACAAAAATCAGGACCTCTTATGCCCGATTTCGTGATTGTCTTGCTGGCGGCTCTGGCCGCGTATCTGTTGGGTTCGGTTCCTTTTGCCGTGGTTTGCAGCCGGATCTTCGGTCTCGCCGACCCGCGCAGCTACGGCTCGAAGAATCCCGGGGCGACCAACGTCCTGCGCAGCGGCAACAAGGCGGCGGCGGCTCTGACGTTGCTCGGCGACATGGCCAAGGGCTGGTTGGCGGTGTTTCTGGCGCAGACGTTCGGGCCGAAGTTCGGCTTCTCGGACGGGCTGGTTGGCGCGGTGGCGCTGGCGGTTTTCTTCGGTCACCTGTACCCGGTGTTCCTCCGCTTCAAGGGCGGCAAGGGCGTGGCGACGGCTGCGGGCGTCCTTTTGGCGCTCGATCCCTTGCTCGGATTGGTCACGCTGGGAATCTGGCTGGCGATTGCCTTCGTCCTGCGCTATTCGTCGCTGGCGGCGTTGGTTGCGGCTGCAGCGGCGCCGGTCATCGCCTTCTTTTTGTGGGGGACTGGCACCTTGCTGCTGGTTGTCGGAATCGTCGCCTGTGCCTTGATCGTCAAGCACTGGGCCAATCTGCAGCGCCTGATGGCCGGCGCGGAACCGAAAATCGGCGCCAGGAAAAAGGCTTGAATCGCACAGGCCTTTTGGAATCCGTCATTCCGGACTTGATCCGGAATCCAGTGGTGCTCCCATGGATCCCGGCCTTCGCCGGAATGATGCGGCTATTCGAAACTTTCGAAACTATTCGCCGAGTTCGCTGAGCGGCCAGCGCGGCCGGACGGCGAAGGCGCCGGGCGGCTTGATTGACAGCCCGGCCTGGAAGCGCAGCGCTCCGGCGAGCGCGATCATCGCCCCGTTGTCGGTACAGAATTCGAATTCCGGGTAATACACGGCGATCCTGGCCTTCATTGCGCGTGCGTCCAGCTGGCGGCGCAGTTCCCGGTTGGCGCCGACGCCGCCGGCCACGACCAGCTGGGTCAGGCCGCAATTTTTCAGCGCGCGCATCGATTTCTTCACCAGCACTTCGACGATCGCGTCCTGGAAGCCACGCGCGATGTCGGCGCGCTGCTGCTCATCCGGTTCGCCGATTTCGCGGACATGGGTGAGGACCGCAGTCTTCAGGCCGCTGAAACTGAAATCGAGGTCGCCGGAATGGAGCATCGGCCGGGGAAACTTGCAGATGTCCGGGCGGCCTGTCTCCGCCAACGCGGAGAGCGCCGGACCGCCGGGGTAGGGGAGTCCGAGCAGCTTGGCGGTCTTGTCGAACGCTTCGCCGGCTGCGTCGTCGAGCGTTTCGCCGAGTAGTTGGTAGCGGCCGACGCCGTCGACGCGCATCAACTGGCTGTGTCCGCCGGAGACGAGCAGCGCGACGAAAGGGAAGGTCGGCGGCTGCCGCGAAAGCAGCGGGGAGAGCAGGTGGCCTTCAAGGTGATGGACGGGGACGGTCGGGATGTCCAGCGACGCGGCGAGTCCCTCGGCGAAGGCGGCGCCGACCAGCAGCGCACCCGCGAGCCCAGGGCCCTGTGTGTAGGCAATCGCATCGACGGCGTCGAGCGAACGTCCGCTCTCGGCAAGAACCCGCCGCAGCAGCGGGACGGTGCGCCGGATGTGGTCGCGCGAGGCCAGCTCGGGAACGACGCCGCCGTAGGCCTGGTGCATCGCGATCTGCGAGTGCAGACTGTGCCCGACGAGGCCGTTGTCCGTGTCGTAGAGGGCGACGCCGGTTTCGTCGCAGGAGGATTCGATGCCGAGGATGAGCATGGCCGCGATTTTACCCGAGCGGTAACGGGGTCTTGAAGAATGTGCGGAAAAAATACCGGAACCCTCTTGGTGTTTTCTCCGGTCTTTGGTTATAATGCTTGGCTCAGTTGTTGTCCGTCGAACATTGAACTTAGGATCGATTTAATGCCTGCTATTCGCGTCAAGGAAAACGAGCCGTTCGAAGTAGCCATTCGCCGTTTCAAGCGTACCGTGGAAAAGACCGGTCTGCTGACCGAGCTGCGTGCCCGCGAGTTTTACGAAAAGCCCACCGCCGAGCGCAAGCGCAAGCTCGCTGCTGCCGTCAAGCGCCATCACAAGCGCATGCGCAGCCAGACGCTGCCCCCGAAGCTCTACTGATATCGGATTACGGATCACTGAGCAGCCGCCTGTCTTGAGACGGGCGGCTTTTCGCGTTTGGGCGTGTGTGTCTGTCGGGCCCGTTGCAAATTGGGCTGGCGAATTTTGCGTGGAGTGCTGATATGACCCTGAAGGAACGTATCAACGAGGACATGAAGGCCGCCATGCGGGCGCGGGAGTCAGCCAGGCTCGCCGCGATCCGGCTGCTGCTTGCGGCGATCAAGCAAAAAGAGGTTGATGAGCGGGTGCAACTGGATGATGCGGCGGTGATTGCGGTCATCGACAAGATGCTCAAGCAGCGCCGTGACTCGATCACCCAGTACCAGGCGGCGGGGCGTCAGGATCTGGTCGATGCCGAGCAGTTCGAGGTCAGTGTGCTGCAGGCCTACATGCCGGCTTCGCTCTCGGCAGACGAGATTGCCGCTGCGGTCGCGACGGCTGTCGCCGAAACCGGTGCGGTCGGGCCGGGCGACATGGGCAAGGTGATGGGCGTGTTGAAGCCGCGACTGGCCGGTCGTGCGGACATGACCGAGGTGTCGAAGCAGGTCAAGGCGGCATTGGCGAAGTGATCGGCGCTGCCGATGCGCGGGATTTCGCTCCCGATCATGCGTGTGACTTCCTTCGTGCTTGAGACGTGATTCCTGAGTCGTTCATCCAGGAGTTGCTGCATCGGGTCGATATCGTCGACCTGATCGACGCGCATGTGCCATTGCGCAAGGCCGGCGCGAATTATGCTGCCTGTTGTCCCTTCCATAACGAGAAGACGCCGTCCTTTACCGTCAGTCCGACCAAGCAGTTCTATCACTGCTTCGGTTGTGGTGCTCACGGCTCGGCGATTGGTTTTCTCATGGAGTATTCCGGCCTCGGCTTCGTCGACGCGATCAAGGACCTGGCGGCGCGGGTCGGCATGCAGGTGCCGGACGATGGCGTGCGGCCTCACGACGGGCTGCGGCTGCCGGCGCTGAACGAGCTGATGGCGCGTGCTTCGCGGTACTACTACGAGCAGCTGAAGCGGTCGGAAAAGGCGATTGCCTATCTCAAGCAGCGCGGGGTCAGCGGCGAGGTGGCACAACGCTTCGGCATCGGCTATGCGCCGGATGGCTGGCAGAACCTGGCCGCGGTTTTCGACGACTATTCAGCCAGCGGTCTGCAACAGGCCGGACTGGTCATTCGGAACGAGCAAGGGCGGCTGTACGACCGCTTTCGTGACCGGGTGATGTTTCCGATCGTCAACCCCAAGGGCGACGTCATCGCCTTTGGTGGGCGGGTCCTTGGCGCGGGTGAGCCCAAATACCTCAATTCACCGGAAACGCCGCTGTTCGAAAAGGGGCGTGAACTTTTCGGTCTGCCGCAGGCGCGGCAAGCCTTGCGCGAAAAAAACACTGCCGTCGTCGTTGAAGGCTATATGGATGTCGTCGCCCTGGCGCAGCACGGGGTGGGCAATGCGGTGGCAACGCTGGGAACGGCGACGACGGGTACGCACGTGCAAAAGCTCCTGCGCCAGGTCGATCGCGTCGTCTTCTGCTTCGACGGCGACGCGGCGGGTCGCAAGGCCGCTTGGCGTGCCCTGGAAAACTGTCTGGAGTCGCTGCCCGAGCAGAAGAGTGTGACGTTCGCGTTCCTGCCGGAGCCAGAGGATCCCGACAGCTACGTGCGTGCGCACGGAACGGCGGCGTTCGAGCGTTTGCTGGCCGAGGCCATGCCGCTCTCGGAGTTCATGCTCAAAGAGCTTGCCTCGCGTTGCGACATGACCAGCGCCGAAGGGCGGGCCCGGCTCGTCGCCGAGGCCAAACCACTGCTGGCGCGCTTGCAAACGCCGCTGCTGCGTCTACAGTTGGTCAAGAGGTTGGCCGAGGCCAGCGGTTTTTCGCAGCAGGAGGTCGAACAGTTGTGCGATCTCAAACCGGTGGCCAGGCCGTCGCCGGCCAAGGCATCGCGGCCGGCACCGTCGCTGTTTCGGCCGTTGTTGCGGCTGCTGTTGCAGAAGCCGGAGTTGGCGCGGAGGTTGCCTTTGGAGGCGCTCCCCAATGATTCGAGCGAGGCGCGGGCAGTGATGAATTTGTGCAAGGTGATCCTGTCCATGGAAAACCCGGCGCCCGGCTATGCCGCGCTGCTCGAAAGGCTTCGCGGCGGCGAGGACGAGGCGGTGCTACGGGAAGCGGCGGCCGAACTAATGCAGCAACCTTTTGCCGAAGGCGACGTGGACGAGGAGTTCGACGGTGCGGTTGTCCGTCTCGTCGAGGGACAGAAAAAGCGTGCGTTTGCCCGCTTGCAGGAGAAGGTGGGGCGGCTCGGCGTCGCAGGGTTGTCGAGCGAGGAAAAGCAGGAATACCTGCAGGCGCTGGGGATGCGCAGGTGAGTCATTGGGTGCGGTAAGTTGTGATAAAATCTAGGGTTTTTCCAGTGGGACGCTAACCGGGAACAGGTCATGGCAAGGGAAAAGGCAGCAAGCAATAAATCGGCGAAGGTCAAGGCCGCCGAGATTCTGGCGCAGGTCGGCTCGCAGCCGTCGCCAGCCGACGAGGAAGCGCGCAAGACGCAGCTCAAGACACTGATCAAGCTGGGCAAGGAGCGTGGGTTCCTGACCTATTCGGAGGTCAACGACCATCTGCCGGATGATGTGGTCGATGCCGAGCAGATCGAGAGCATCATCAGCACCTTCAACGACATGGGGATCCAGGTCTACGACGTGGCCCCGGATGCCGAGCAGTTGCTCATGTCGGAGTCCTCGCCGGCGGTCGCTGCCGATGATGCCGATGTCGAAGAGCAGGCCGAGCAGGCGCTGTCGACCGTCGATTCCGAATTCGGGCGTACGACCGACCCGGTGCGCATGTACATGCGCGAGATGGGCTCGGTGGAACTGCTCACCCGCGAAGGCGAGATCGAGATCGCCAAGCGGATCGAGGATGGCCTCAAGCACATGATCCAGGCGATCTCCGCCTGTCCGTCGACCATCGCCGAAATTCTCGATTGCGCCGAGAAAATCGCCAATGACGAGATGCGCATCGATGAATTGATCGATGGACTGATCGATCCGAATGCTGCGGAAGAGGCAGTCGAAGAACTCGCCGAAGATGAAGAGAGCGATGTCGAAGACGAGGACGACGAGGACGACGGAGATGCCGGGGAAGGCGCCGCGTCGGCATCGCTGATCAAGCTCAAGGAAGATGGCCTGGCCAAGTTGGCGGTGATCAGGTCACTGCATGCGAAAGCGCATGCTGCGCTTGTCAAGAAAGGTTCGCAAGACAAGGCCTACCTGAAGGCCCAGGAAAAAATCTCGGAAGAGATGATGGGGATCCGCTTCACCTCCAAGATGATCGAGCGTCTGTGCGACTCGGTGCGGAGCATGGTCGAGGAGGCGCGGCAGTGTGAGCGGAAGATCCAGCGCATCTGCGTGGACAAGGTACGCATGCCGCGGCCGCACTTCATCAAGGTTTTTCCAGGCAACGAACTCAACCTCGAGTGGGCGGATCAGGAGATCGAGGCCGCTTCAGGCAAGAGCTACGCGGCTATTCTCACGCGCAACGCGCCGAACATCCAGGAAGAGCAGAAGAAGTTGCTGGCCCTGCAGGATCGCATCGGCATTCCGCTGAAGGAGCTGAAGGACATCAACAAGCAGATGTCGACCGGCGAAGCCAAGGCCCGCCGCGCCAAGCGTGAAATGACCGAAGCGAACCTTCGCCTCGTGATCTCCATCGCCAAGAAATACACCAACCGCGGATTGCAGTTCCTCGACCTGATTCAGGAAGGCAACATCGGCCTGATGAAAGCGGTGGACAAGTTCGAATACCGCCGCGGCTACAAGTTCTCGACCTACGCCACGTGGTGGATCCGGCAGGCCATCACCCGCTCGATCGCTGACCAGGCGCGTACCATCCGCATTCCGGTGCACATGATCGAAACGATCAACAAGATGAACCGCATCTCCCGCCAGATCCTGCAGGAGACCGGGGTCGAGGCCGATCCGGCGACGCTGGCCAAGAAGATGGACATGCCGGAAGAAAAAATCCGCAAGATCCTCAAGATCAGCAAGGAACCGATCTCGATGGAAACCCCGATCGGCGATGACGACGATTCGCATCTGGGCGACTTCATCGAGGATTCGGCAACGCTGGCGCCGACCGACGCTGCGCTGTTCTCCAGCCTGCGCCTGATCACCAAGGACGTGCTCGACACGCTGACTCCGCGCGAGGCCAAGGTGTTGCGCATGCGCTTCGGTATCGAAATGAACACCGACCACACCCTGGAAGAGGTCGGGAAGCAGTTCGACGTGACGCGCGAGCGCATTCGCCAGATCGAGGCCAAGGCGCTCCGGAAGTTGCGTCATCCGTCGCGTTCGGACAAACTGCGCAGCTTCCTCGACAGCAATAGCAGCAGCTAACCTGTTTTCGGGCCTGTAGCTCAGTTGGTTAGAGCAGAGGACTCATAATACATGGCGCAGGATGTTGGAAAAGCAGTAAAACCGCAATAGAATCAACGCGTTACACGGCTGGCGGCGCACCATGCAAAGCCACCATGTAACGGGTAAGTAACAGAAGCAAAGTTTCGGGCCGCTAGCTCATGCTTGGTTAGAGCAGCAGACTCATAATCTGTTGGTGCTGTGTTCGACTCACAGGCGGCCCACCAAAACGAAGCCCCAGCCCTCACCGGCTGGGGTTTTCGTTACTGCACCCCGTAACGCCCACGGCTACCGGCCACACTGCGCCAGCTACAGGCCTCGCAGTACCCTAGCCAATACCAGTGCGGCACCCTGCCAGTGATCGCCGCCTGTGCCGCCCGCTACGCTGCCCAGTTCGCCGAGGCCGTACAGGCCGCGTTCGATTAGTCCTCGTCGTACCGCTATTGATCGTTCTGATCGTCTAATACCTTGGCCTATAGCCCGATTGCTGCCGATGATTTGTCATGCCAAAAACAAACCCGCCGAAGTCATGCGACTATTGCTCCGGCCCGATGAAGTATTAAGCGGCATACTTGACGCGCCGGTCTTGGAAGTAACGGATGACGCGCTCGGGGTTTTGCTCCAGCTTCATCATGTGCGAGCTGGCGGCCTCCCGTAGTTTCGCTTTGGTACGTACGGGAACCCGCTTGCCCATTTCTTGTTTGAGATCTGCGTTGAGACGTTCCTCTGGGTTGAGCTGAGGGCTATAGCTCGGGAGGTAGAACAGTTCGATTTGATCTGCTCGCTCGGCGACCCAAGCCTTCACGAGCTTGCTGTGATGTACGCGCAGATTATCCAGAATCAGGAATACTTTTCG
>NZ_JCANUT010000068.1:0-19080 GCF_059569095.1 Propionivibrio pelophilus DSM 12018
CGCAGTTGCGCTTCACTTCGTTCGCTGTGATCAACTTACGGCGGGACTTGCACCCGCAGGAGTGCGCCCGTGCCGGGCGCACAAAGGAAAACGGCTTCCATTACTGGAAGCCGCTTAAATTCTGGTAGGGCGTGTAAGGATCGAACTTACGACAAACGGATTAAGAGAAGATAATTATAAACTTATCCATGTAATATCAACAGGTTATTTCAGTGTGTATCAAAGTGTGTAATCGATTATCTCTATGACAGGCAGGAAATATGCTATTAGCATAATAGCTCCATTACCTCTCAAACCTCTTCAACCTTTTCCGCTTCCATCTTCAAGCCGTGCGCACTTAGCCGCACGCTGCCATCAACCACGCTGTCGCTCATAATATCTGCCAGAACACGCAGCTTGCCCGCCGTTATTTTCTGCGTCGTGTTGTCTGTTTTCCAGTCGTCTATTACGATCCGCGCCTCGCTATCAATATCTGCCAGAAAGTCTTTCACCTCCTGCGCCACCATCGCAATCATATGTTCCGTTGCCAATAGTCCTTTGCCATTGCCAGCGCTTATCCAATAGCAGCGTTCTTTAATTCTCATCTATTGCCATCTTTCAAACGCTGTTCTGCTTGAAAAATTCGCAGTTCTCGCAATACAGCACCCGTTGCTCGCAGTGATACAGCTTTTCTTTTTCGCATACCTCGCAAAGCGCTACACGCACTTTCAATATCGCATCTTCAACGATGACAATGGAACGCCCCTTAGTTCTTGCTAAGTCATAAACTTTTGAAAGCTCCTCCACCTGCTGCGCTTCCAAATTGCCTTCGCGCATACAGCGCCAGACAGCGTCCTCAATATTCAGCAGTCGCTTTCTGTTCCAATCTGCCATCTCGTTCTTCCAACTTATTTCGTGTTCGTTGCCTGTGTTGCCTTCGTCAGCTGTTGCTGTGCCTGCTTCACCTTCAATCGTGCCTGCGCCGTCTTAGCCACCTGCTGCGCTTGCTTAGCATTACGCTTCAAAGTATCTGCCGCCGTCTTTTCAGCGTCCAGCCCCTGCCCAATTATCTCAGTTATCTTCATAAGCTTCCCCTTATTGTATTTTGCCAGCCGTTAGCCAATTTGTCTATTTACCAAATCCTGCTCTTACCGCCCCAGCCGTTGCCTCAATCTGCGCGTCCAGCTCACCGCTCTCTACTGCCTTCTTCAGCAGTTCCAGTGTTGCCACCAATTCCTGCTGCCCCGCAATTTCAATTGCCGTCTTGCCCTTCGCAATTTCAATAACCTTCGCACCATATTTCAGCACGATGTTCATTTTTTTCCCATCTGCTGCCACCCACCACCATTCGCGCATCCGCTTTGCTGTCTCAATTGTTCGTTTTTCTCCCGTCTGTTCGTCCGTCACGCGTCGCTGCCGCGTCACGCTATAAGTCCGTCCATCCAATTTCGCTTTAGCCAGTTCAATCTGTTCTGCCAAGCGCGCCACCACCTTATTGCGCCGCAGTGCTGTTGCTGAAATCTGCGTCGTCTTTTTTGCCTCAACCAATTTCAGTTTCGCCAGTAAGCTCATTTTCTATCTCCAGTTGTATGTCATAGTTTCATTAGCTTACTGCCTGAATATGACATTCGCAACTGTTGGATTTCAGGTATTTACGCGGCAACTACAGTATTTATTTGATTTGGTTTTTTTTGGTTTTCATTGGTTTTCGCTAAATAGCTGTATGACTGATGAAAACTACAGATTACGGCAGGCGACGCTGGATTGGCTGTGTGCGCAGAAGGACAGTTATACGCACGCATTGACGCTGACGATGAAACAGACGCGCAAGCTGGCGACAGAACGCGGCGACACTTTTGAAAAGCTTACGGCATATAACGCATCGCGGAATATGCGGCATTTTTTGAACAGGCTGAATGTGTCGTTATATGGAAACGCAGCGAAGGCGAGGCGTGGTGGCAAGAGCATACGAATTGTGAGCGCACTTGAAGGCGGGATTACTGGAAAAAATTTTCACTATCACTGCGTAATTGGCAATTTACCTGAAAGACTAAGCGATACGCATATTAGCGGACTGATTAGGACAGTGTGGCAGCAGACGGGGTTTGGCAATGAGCAGGTGGATATACAGCGACTGACGACGACGGGCTGGATGGGTTATATGGTGAAGGAGTTGGGCAGGCTTAGTTGCGATGTGATTGATTGGGAGAATGTGCGCAACTGACAGAAGCAGCATTACTGACTAAAAGGTCTATTGCTGTGGCAGGAAACGATAGAGCGTATGAACGCTTCAATTAGCGAAGCTTTGGCTGATTGATGAGAGACAGATAGTAGACGTTGAAAAAATAAACAGATGACCAAAGAGACAGAAGGCAATATGCGGAAAGCTGAGCAGATAGAAAACAAGATATTACCTCTTCCTTGTTTTTTTCTTGGGACAGTTGGGACACTAGGGCGAAAATCGTCTACAAGGCTTGCCGTTACTGGGTTTTACCTGTCCCAATCAGGGTGGGACACTGGCCCTTTTTCGTGGGACAGGCTGGGACACTTTGGGCTGGATGCGATGTCCCGCGCCGTCCTGAGAAACGTAGCGGGCGGGCCGGATCAGGCTGGTGAGTTGCTGAAAAGGTGATTTTTGGCGCGAAAGCTTGTCCCGCTTGCCGCAAGCATCAGGGGGCGTTTTGAGCGTGGTTATAGACCCAAGTCGATACAGGAGAGTGCAAACGTGAACGAGCTAGAACCACTGGTGACACCTGCTCCTTACGTCACCGTCCACCTTGCAGCAAAGATTACTGGACTAACAGAAAAGGCGATCCGTAGAAAGATCGAGGATGGTAAATGGATCGAGGGGCGCGAATATAGAAGGTCTCCCGATGGTGGGGTGTTCGTCAGCATCAAGGGGTACGTGCAATGGATCGAGAGTGGATCGTGCAGACGTTCAATCTAATCGAGGCTGCTCAGTTTCTTCGGATTCATCCGGACACATTACAGCGCCGTGCAGCTGCCGGGGAGATTCCTGGCGCCAAGCCGGGCAAGTGCTGGGTGTTTGTCGACGTCGATCTTGTGGAGTGGTTGCGAAAGTCATATAAAACCGCTCCTACCTCGTCTTTTGTGGAGCCGCGCACTTTTACTGAAAGCGCTCTTGATAGACGGCGTTATCCAGTTACCGATGAAGAGCTTTTTTCCCTGTTGAGTCCCACCAAAAAGAGCGATAGTGGAAAGCGGGCAAAAAAAAGCGAGAGAAGTAGCGAATTTCGCGGGGTCTAGGTTTAGCGGCCGAAAAGCCGGAATCCCTTGCCGGCCTGACCCATGCGAATCATTCAAGGGGCGCACGTAAGGGGTGCGGTAATGGATCGTCATGATCTACAGATTAAAGCCGTTATCGATTCGGATACGGGTGATTTTGGCGGCATTCTTTCTTCACAACACGCGGGAGTCATCGGCCCAGTAAGAGGACGCCTTCCTGCGTTTCTATTTGAAAAGGCAGAACGTAAAACGCGCGGAGCCCCGCAAAAAATTGCAAATCACCTTGCAAGATTGCTGCATGCGCTGATGGCTAAAGAGCATTACCAAGAAGGGCGAAATGCTGCGAGGATCAGGACCGCAGATGTGCTTTCACTCGGCAATCGCGAACAGCCGGATAACGTAGTTCGTCAGCTGATTCGGTGCGAGAAAGTCGCAAATGAGTACCTGGCTAAAGGTGATTTCGGTGATGCACTAATCTATTCCCCAAGATATGAACCACAAATGCCAGCCTCGTTAATCCTTGAGAGGGCATCTGATCTCAGACTTCAGAACAACGAGGACGGCCAATTTTCCCTGACTGCGGATGGCTACGGGTGGTTATGTTTGTGGGGGTGGCAGCGGGCAAAATACGGGCGGATAAGAATGAACTCGACGTTCGAAGGGACGCCGACAGCGGAAGGTCTTTCCTATCTTTGCGAGGGGTGACAATAATTCGTAAGCGAATTTTTATCACTTATTTGGCGGCTCTAGCCTGAATATTCTTTGGACTCCCCAATACGGAGAGTCCTGCAATGAACAGCAACATCAAGACGTGTCAGCCCGCCCAAGGGCAACCCGCCACGGCAACCGTCTCAACCCTCGAAAAAATCCCCGTGGCCGCTCATCGAATGGGCGTCAGCGTCTCCCAGTTTTACCGAATAGCCAAGCGTGACGGCCTGCGGATTATCAAGGTAACAGAGCGCGCCTCCGCTGTTCCCCAAAATGATGTCGACGCCTGGATCAGCGAGCGCATTAATCGCCATGCTGTTGCCGGAAAGGCGGTTGCAGCGTGAGTACCGGTGTAGACCACGATCTTTCGAACGCACTGGCCGTCATTGCCGATGAAGTGTTCGGGGTCGATTTGTACGCCCTGCCGGATCGATGCCGGACAGTCGTGAAGCAGCAAATCGCAACCTCGCACGGCCAGCTTCTGGCCGCGCTGGTGATCGCCGACGCGCAGTTTCAGACCGCCGTTGAACTGGGCCGGATCGCAGATGCTCTGGCCGAGCATCGTGTAGCGGTGGTGCCGAAATGACGAACGCCGAATGCTTGAATGCTGCGCTGACGGCCTGTTGTCTCGCAGCGATCCCCCAACACTTCAAGCCGCGCGCACGTTTCGACCTGGCGAAACTGCCGGCTGAGCTGCGACGGCCAGCGGCGGCGCTGATGCATGCAGCGGCTGCGTTCATGTTGTTGCAGCATGGGCGAGGCTATCAGCAGTGTTTTCGCTGGGCGGGCGCTGATTGGACCCTCACGCCCTGGGAAAACGGTTGCCTGCATATCGCACCGTGCGCGGGCGGAGTCGGCTTGCTCACGCGCCCCGGAACGTTGTTCTGACGTAGCGGCGACGATGAACCCCTTGACCCGCCCGTCCTGCCGGCCTGACAATGACCGCTCTCTCAAAAACGTAAGCAGCACCCCGGCAAATTCGCTGCAAGGCCGGATTTTTTACGCCCCTCATTCCGTGAGCCGTGCATCCGCACGTCTTGCCCGGTCTTTGGGGGTGTCGGGTATCCGCAAGGACCCGGACGCGCTTACGTGCGTTGAGAGCACCCCCACCCCTTTTCGGGTGGTTCTCAATCTCGAAAACGTAAGGAGGCTTTGTGCCTAAAACATCATCGGCCGTTCTGGCCAGCGGACGCGGCGCAACGCGCACGTACGCATCCTGCCTGAGTGCGATGGAGTCCAAAACCATCTATCGCGCACTCGATCTTGTCAAAAAAGTCATGACCGCGAACCCGGTTCAATTCACGAACCCAAGGGCCGTTCGGGACTATCTCCAGCTTGACCTTGCATTTGAAGAGCGCGAGGTGTTTGCGTGCTTGTGGCTCGATGCGCAACACAGATTGATCGACGCGGAGCGAATGTTCTTCGGAACACTCATGGAAACCTCTGTCTATCCTCGTGAGGTAGTCAAAGCAGCACTTCGGCATAACGCGGCGGCGGTGATCTTTGCTCACAATCACCCATCCGGTGCGTTTGAGCCTTCCGGGGCTGATATTTCGCTGACAACAATACTTAAGAATTCGCTGGCGCTGGTCGATGTGCGCGTGCTTGATCATTTCATCGTCGGTGGGGCTGGAATGCCCCTGTCACTTGCCGAGACTCAGATTCGTCCGTTCGGAGATCGTTGTTGTGTGAAAAGCGATGCTGAAGCTGCACCACTAAAAAAGCGCAGAACCAGTAAAAAGGGCACCACAACAAAAGCCAGTGGCGCGGCGAAACCTCGCGTGGCAAAAGGCGCTGGCGATGGGCAATAACGACTTTTTCAAGCCGGTAGCTTCGGCCGCCCTGGCCCGCTTCGATACCGTTATGGATTCGCTGGGCCTGTCCGGTGGCAAGAACGCCGGCCGGGAATACCTGCCGCTCAATCCCAAGCGTGATGACCACGCGCCCGGATCGCTGACGATCAACCGCGACAAGGGCGCATGGATGGAAGGCGCAACCGGCGACAAAGGCGGCGATCTGGTCAGCCTGGCAGCGTACATCTGGGATTGCTCCAACGGTGACGCGGCGGAGCGACTGGGCCAGCAATTGGGCGTCGATATGCCCGAACGCCAGAAACGCACCAGAAGCAGCGGCAAGCGGGCGGGCAATACAGACGCCTCGCCCGCCCCGCAAAAGCCCGCCAGCGCCCCGCCGAAGGCGTCAGCGCGTGCCGATGACGGCGTGTGCGTGATGCCGATTCCGGCCGATGCCCCGCCCGCCCCGACGACGCACCCCCGGCACGGCCAGCCGGCTGGCCGTTGGGCCTATGTCGACCCGGACGGCGTGGTCTGCTTCTACCATGACCGCTATGAGCCGGCCGGCGAGCGCAAGCAGTTTGCCCCGCTGTCACTGTGGCGCATGGACTCCGGCCGGCTGGTCTGGAAGTGGAAAGCCCCGAGCGAGCCGCGCCCGCTGCTGGGGCTCGATCGCTTGGCGGCATCACCGGGCGCGGTGGTCGTCGTCACCGAGGGCGAGAAAGCCCGCGATGCGGCCGCGATGCTGTTGCCGGATGCGGTGGTGATGACCTGGGCGGGCGGTGCGCAAGCCGTGGAAAAGGCCGATTGGTCACCCATGGCGGGCCGCGTGGTGTGGCTCTGGCCGGATGCCGACGGACCCGGCCGGAAGGCCATGCATAAGGCCGCCAAGCGATTGGCCGAGGTCGGGGCAGACAATGTGTTGGCGGTGAATCTCGACGCCTTGGCGAAGTCGGCAAGCATGGCTGACGATGTGCCGATACTCGCGGCCGGTGATCCGCTGGCCGAGGGTGACGATGCGGCCGATTTGATCGCCCGTGGTTGGACGGCGACGCATGTTGCCTTGCTGGTCACCTCCGGTGACTTTCTCGCGCCCATCGATGGCGACGAGATTACGGATTCGGAAAGGTCGCCAAGCCAGAATGATAAAAGCATATTAACTGCCCCGCCCACACCAAAACGGGGTTTCCGCCTCGATCATCGCGGCCTGTGGTTTGTCGACGTGAACCGCGATGGCGTGGAATGCGCGCCGCGCTGGATCTGCACCTCGCTCGATATCTTGGCGCGGATACGGGACCCGAATAACTGTGGCTGGGGGCTGCTGGTGTCGTTTGAAGATCCGGATGGAAAGCCACATAGGGAAATCATCCCGGCACGCGCTTTCAACGGGGAAGGACTGGAAGCAACGGCGCTCTTGCTCGATCGCGGGTTATCGATCGCCCCGAAGGGCCGGCCGCTGCTCTTGGAATACCTGCAAACGGCCAGCCCGCAAGGCCGCGCCCGCGTGACCAACAAGACCGGCTGGCATGATGGCGACGAGGGCCCCGCCTTCGTCCTGCCGGATACTGCCTTTGGCCGGGGTGGGGAAAAATGGATATTCGAGAGTGAATCGCCGGCCGCCAACACGTTCAAGCGGAAAGGCACCCTGGACGGCTGGAAAACCGAAGTGGGCCGGCTCTGTATCGGTAATTCACGGCTGGTGTTCTGTACTTCGATGACCTTTGCCTCCGTGTTGCTGCTCTTGGCTGGCGCCGAGTCGGGCGGTTTTCACCTGCGGAGCGGATCGTCAGACGGCAAAACAACGGCGCTGCGCGTGGCCGCCAGCTCGTGCGGTGCGCCGGAATACATGCAGAGATGGCGCGCAACGGATAACGGGCTTGAAGCCCTCTGTTTGCAGCATAACGACGCACCATTGTTGCTCGACGAATTGGCCCAGCTCGACCCGAAGGCGGCCGGCGAGGTGGCCTATATGCTGGCCAATGGATCGGGCAAGACGCGGGCGGGCAGAACGGGCGGTATGCGGGCGCGGGCTGACTGGCGCTTGCTGTTCCTCTCGGCCGGCGAGATCGGGCTGGCCACGCACATGGCCGAAGCCGGAAAGCAGACGCGAGCTGGTCAGGAATTGCGTCTGGCGGAGATTCCCGCCGATGCCGGTGCGGGGCTCGGGCTGTTCGAGAACCTACACGAATGCAGCAACGGTGCCGATTTCGCCAAGGCACTCGACCAGGCGACACGCAAGCACTACGGCTGCGCCTGGCCGGCGTTTATCAAGCGGCTGGTGGAAGAGGATGCCGCCACGATTACGAACACCTTGCACCAGGCACAAAAGACTTTCGAGCGGCATTACCTGAGCGACGACGCCAGCGGACAGGCCCGGAGAGTGGCCGGACGGTTTGCGTTGGTCGGTGCGGCGGGCGAGATCGCCTCCGATTGGCAGATAACCGGCTGGGAACCGGGCGAGGCCATGAAGGCGGCCGGCGCGTGTTTCTCGGCCTGGCTGGCGAACCGGGGCGGCGAAGGCAACCAGGAAGAGCGGGCGATGTTCACCAAGGTACGGGAATTTCTTCGGCGCTACGGGGAATCGGCATTCTCCGATATCGATCGCTCGAACATCACGGACAACCGGGCGCCGGTCAAGTCCGATCGGGCGGGCTGGCGGAAGAGCGACGACACCAAGGACGAGGTGCATTACTTCATCTCTGTCGAAGCGTTCCGTGCGCGCGTCTGTACTGGATACGACGCGGGCGCGGTAGGGCGTTTGCTGCTCTCCAAGGGATACGCCGAGAAAGGAACTGAAGCAAACCGCCCTTGGCAGGTGAAGCAGAGTATTCCCGGCGAAGGCCGGCCACGAGTGGTGCATATCCTGCCGGCATTGTTTGAATCTGATGATGTTTGAGAAATTGCTTTTGGCTGTTTAACGCGTTTCATCTTTTTGGAGATCTGGCCATGTCTGACGACAACCGCGCAACAATTATTCTCGATGGAGAAGTTTCACCGCTGAAGAAATCCATGATGGAAGCGAAAGCGGCCCTTGAAGGATTTGGAAAGAGCGGCACAGGGTCAATCAATCAGCTCGCCGGCTCGCTTGGCGTGTTGCAGGAAAGTTTTGTTCGCGTGGGCGGGCTTCTCATGGGCGGTGCGGTGGGGGCCGGGCTGATTCAGTTGGTCATCTCGGCCGCAGACGCACAGGACAAGTTGAACGATCTGGCGAAAACAGCCGGCGTTTCAGTCGAAGACCTCTCCGGTCTTTCTCATGCCGCAAAGCTCTCCGGTGCCGATCTGGACTCCGTTGCCAAGTCCATCAATAAACTGTCGTCGGAAATGGGAAAAGACCCCGGCAAGTTCCGCCAGCTCGGCATTACCGCACGGGAGCCGATTGAGGCCTTCAAGCAGTTGGCGGACATCCTGAAATCCGTTGAGGATGTGCAGACTCGTAATGCGATCGCCGAGCGCGCCCTGGGGGAGTCGTATCAGCAGGTTATTCCCTTGCTGCTCGAAGGAGGGCGGGCTATCGGCGAAATGACCGATAAGGGCCGCGAGCTCTCCGGGGTGACCAGGGAAAGCGCCGAGGAAGCTGACAAGCTCAATGACAACTTGCAGGAACTCAAGGCGTCTGCGGATGGTTTGGCGGTCACGATTGCCAATCCGCTGATTACGCGCCTGAACGAGTTGATTGCCAAATTTCGGGACGCGCGCGAAGCCGCAGGATCGTTTTGGAGTGGGCTCAAGGTTTGGGGGACCACGACCGGGGATGATGAAGCCAACCCGACAGCGGCTTATCTGCGCAATGTAGAAAAACTCAAAACGCTACGAGAACAACGCGTGGCCTTGGCGAGCGATAGTGTTGGCGCGAAGCTGAACCGGTTTTTCTCACCCGAAGACCTGGCCATCGTCGACAAGCAAATCGCCACGATTGAGGCGCAGCAAAAATACCTCGAAAACATCATGCAGCGGCGCGCGGCCGTGGGCAATGAGTACCGGGATTCCTGGATGCCCGCAGCTTCCAGAAGTATTGCGCCAACCCGCAAATCCATATCAACGTTCCTCGGAAATGACAACAAACCGAAAAAGGAAACCGACAAAAGCGAGATGTCCTATTACGAGGCACTGCTTGCCAAGAAGAAGGAGGCCTTCTCGCAGGAGAACGCCCTGCGCGACTATTCAAAGGCGCAGGAACTGGCCTACTGGGAAAGCATCCTCAACTTCGCCACGCTCTCGGCGAATGACCGCCTTGCCGTCGAGCGCAAGGTCTCGACGCTGGCCGTCGAGGTCAGGAAGCAGGAAGCGCAACAGGTGCAGGCGCTCGACGCCGAATCCACCCGCTCTGCCGAAGCCCTGGCACTCGCACGGGTCGATGCCGAACAGGCGGCGATGGACGGGCTTCTGGCTGCCGAACAAATCACCCAGACACAGGCGCTCGCACAAGAACAGGGATTCGAGCTAAAACGCTATGCCATCAAGCGCCAGGCGCTACAGGATAAGCTCGCTCTCTATGATGCTGACCCGGAACTTAACCCGGTCGAAATGGCGCGCATCAAGAATCAACTGCTCGAACTCGAACAGCAGTACCAGGTAAAGAAGAACCAACTTACCGGAAAGTATCTGCAAGTCCAGAAGGTCGAGGCGAAGAAGGCAACGCAGGTCTGGTCAAGCCTTGGGCAGTCATTCAGTAGCCTGTGGGATAAGGGCGTTCAGGCGATGATGAACGGAACATTGCGCTGGCGAAACGCCTTGAAAGCCATCGGCACCGAGTTGGTCGGCTGGTTCGGGAAAAACGTTGTTGGTGCCCTGCTGAAGAACTGGATTGCCGGCAAAGCGGCTGAATTTGCGGTTTCACAGGGCTGGTTGTCCAAGGAAAAAGCCATCTCGCTCGGCTTCATGCAGGAAGAAGTCTCAGCCAAGGCCGTCACGGCGTCAAAAAGTATCGGCATCACTGGCGCGCAAGCTATGACAGAAGTCGGCAATAAAGGCGCCTCTGCTGCCGCAGGTGCTGCCGATTCCGTTGCCAGCATCCCGTATCTCGGCCCGATTCTCGCCGCGGCCGCCTTCGCCGCAACGCTCGGGATGGTTCTCGGCGCCCGATCTAATATCAAATCGGCGTCAAAGGGATTCACTATTCCAAAAGGGTTGAACCCGATTACGCAGCTACACGAAGAGGAAATGGTGCTGCCGTCCGAGTTGGCAAATCCGATGCGTGAAATGCTGATGAATGGAGGCGGTGCGACACAACCAACCATCAACCTTAACTTCAATGCCGCGTACCACGACCGGGCCGGAATCAAAAAGCTGCTGCTGGACAACTACGATGGTGTGTCTGCTTCGCTGAAAAGAGCCGTTAGAAACGCCAATCTCACAAGAAACTCTCGGTATTAAAACCATGAGTGACGAAAAGATATTGCTATTCCCTTCCAGGGAGGCTAGAGGCCTAACCGATTTACAGCGGATACTCCGCGAGAACATCGTTGATGAAGAAATTACCCTCTTTGTCTACGAACGGATTCGCGGGATGTGGGCCAATGAGATCAAGCGTCGGCTCGATCTAAACATCGATGAGAACGAGCGCGCCAACATCGACAGAGTGACGGCCTTCTTTCGGGAATCAAACGACAGGTTGATATTGGAGCTCGTCAAGGCTTATATCGAGCTGTACGAGGCGCTTCAGCGTTGATGAGAACCAGTTTCTCAAGCGAGGGCGATGATGCTTGATTGGGACAGCCTAATAAACGCATCGGACAGCGCGCAACCCTCCGAAAACCAGACAGAAACCACGGCAAGTGGGACAAAGTGTCCCACCCTGTCCCACGAAAACGGGCTAGTGTCCCACCCCGAGTGGGACAGCTTTAAGCCAGTAACGGCAAGGCTTTCAGCCGATTTCTTACCTAGTGGCCCAACTGTCCCACGAAAAAAACAAGGAAGAGGTAACGAAGGGGGGGAAGAAGAGCGCAGGGCGGGTGGTGCGGCGGTGGAGCCGCAAGACCTTCGCGCAGACAAATGCGAAGATCAGCAACGAATCCACCCGGCCCACCCTGCGGCGGTTCTGCTGGTGATGGCATGGTCACGCCTCAAGCAGATAGCCAACGAGGAACGGGCGGCGCTGCTGTTCGATCTGGAAAGCATGGCGCCATCAGAGCAAGTGCGTTATTGGAACAAAGTCTGTATGCGGGATGGATTGAAGCCTTGGCACGTTCTCTGTCTTCCTGCCCAGTTGTCGGGCTCGGACTGTACGAAGTGCAGGCGTCTGGTCACGAGGCATGAAGCGATCGGCAGCGAGCGTGTTCAATTTCATTGGGCCTGTGATATGGGCTACTTGATCCTGGAACACGGGCGAGGAACGGAACGGATATGGATAGCGCCACCGGAGTGCAAGAGCTTCGAGCGCTGGTATCCATCGGACTGGCGGTAGTCTAAAAGGGGAATTCTCTGTGGCGCGATACCAGACTATTCGAAAGCATGCTGATGACACTGGCTACAGTGAGCACGCTATCCGAAGCAAGATACAGAAAGGGGTATGGATGGAAGGCCGTGTTTGGCGAAGAGCTCCGGACGGGAAGATCCTAATTGATGAAGATGGGTACAACGAATGGGTCGAGAACGGAAACGGCCTGTCGTCTGTTCGTGACCATCGCTTGCCTCGTGGGCCTGCTACACGGGGAAGGAATACAGCACATGGAGGCTCGTCTCCATTAAGTCCTGATCCTTTAGTTAGTGACTAGCCTTCACAAGCACGGGTCCTTCCTGGGGCTTTCCACTACGGCGCCAAGGGACCCCGGATTTTTTCTAGTTTTGTTAGTGCGTAGGAGGTACTTATCTATGATTGTTAGGGGGCGTGAAGCTATTGCCAATGTCTTTGGGGTATCAATCAAAACGATACACGAATGGCATGATCATGGACTTCCGATCGCTTCCCGCGGTTCGCCAGGGAAGCCATCGGAGTACGACACCCTGGCCTGTATCAAGTGGCGTATCGATCGCGAAGTTGGCAAGGTGATGAGCGAGCGGCCGCAAGATCGCCTGGCCAGGGTGCAGGCCGACAAGATTGAAATGGAGAACGCGGAACGGCGGCGGGTCCTGATCCCGGCTGATCAGCTCGAGCCGAAGCTCCGCGCGGCGATGGTTGCCGCCCGCGAGATCTGGCGCAATGAGCCGGCCCGCTTGGCGCACGAGGTGCCCGGTAAGCCGATCAAGGAGATCGAGGAACTGCTCGCCGCATCGTTCGATGGCTTCTTGGTGAAGTTGTCTCGCTGGCCGAGCGAGAACACATCAACTGGTAAGCTGTAGCAAGGCGAGAGCAGAATCGAAAAACGTGCATAATTCACCTTGTTTTTGCCTGTGGATAACTTTTTGAGTAGCTACGTGAGTAGCTAGAAAGGATTCTGATAGATATGCGCCTTGCAGATGTTGGCCTACAGCCATTTTTCAAGATTATGTTCTGACTTGTGATGCCGGCCAAGGAAAAGAAAGTGCGCTGCCCGCAATGCGGCGGCGAATCGCTGTGGAGCCCGGAAAACAAGTACCGGCCATTCTGCTCCGAGCGCTGCAAGCTGATCGATCTCGGCGCCTGGGCTTCCGAAAGTTACCGCGTTCCGGTACAGGAAGAATCGGTCGATCCGCTCGCCGAACCGCACAAACCCGAATAGTCCGTGTTACCAGCCGCGCAACATGGCGATGCCGTGTGCGCCGTACTTTTGCGCGCTGTGCAGGAAGCTGTGTTGCATTCCGCCCAGGGCATAAGCCGGGATGGTCAGGCGCTCGACGAACCTGCCGAAGCGTTCCCACCCCATCCCGGAAGCGTCCGGATGACTGGCCGTCGGCAGGACCGGGCTCAGGACGACGAAATCCACACCGAGGTCGGTGGCACGCTGGAGATCGTCCGCGGCATGACAGGACGCCGCAACCCATTCGACGTCGGGACGGCGGACCAGCGAACCAAGCGCATGCGATGACAGATGCACGCCATCCGCACCGACCGCCAGAGCGAGCCGTTCATCATCGTTGATCAGGACGTGGCAATCATCGAACGCGCGGGCGCGGGCCATGACCCCTTCTGCGAACCGTTGCCGTTCTCCCGCCGGGAGCGACTTGTCGCGGACCTGCAGCAACCGAATGCCGTTTTCCAGAGCCCGGTCGACTCGCGCAAGTTCGCTGTCGATGCCGTTCGCCTCGGCATGGGTGATGGCATAAACGTCGGGCAGGGCCAGGGCGCGCAGGATCGGGCCATTGGCCGGCAGAACCGGTTCGACCTGCGGCGCCTCGCCAAGGTAGGTCCAGACGGCGCCGGTGTGTTCGTGCGGATGAACGTCGCCCCGCCATTCCGTGACGCGGAAAAACTTCAGGCGGACGTGGGCATGCGGGTAGGTGAATTCGCGACAGAGCCACGGATCGGCCTGCAGGATGTCGATCTCCAGTTCCTCGCGCAGTTCGCGGACGAGGGCATCATGAAACGACTCGCCGGCTTCCAGCTTGCCGCCGGGAAACTCCCAGTAGCCGGCATAGACCTTGTCCGGCGGGCGCCGGGCCAGCAGATATTCCTTGCCGTTTTCCGTTTCCCGCAACAGGATGGCGGCAGATACCTCGACCGTCCGGCTCATCTGCCGCGCCCTGTTCTGACCTTGTTGCGTGCGCCCGCCCAGTCCTTGGCAAATTGCCAGGCGACCCGTCCGCTGCGCGAGCCGCGTTGCAACGCCCAGTTCAGCGCGTCGCGCTCGGCGCGTTCAATTTCGGCGTCCTCGCAACCCAAGGTATGCAGCCAGTGGGCGACGATGTTCAGATAAGCGTCCTGGTCGAACGGATAGAACGATAGCCACAGGCCGAAACGTTCGGAGAGCGAGACCTTTTCCTCGATGGCTTCGCCGGGGTGAATCTCCTCACCGACCCGGTGCGTTTCCAGGTTCTCCTCGAAATACTCGGGCATCAGGTGGCGGCGGTTCGAGGTCGCGTAGATCAGCACGTTGTCCGGGGCGGCAGCGATCGAGCCGTCGAGGACGACTTTCAGCGCCTTGAAGGTGGCATCGCCGGCGTCGAAGGATAGATCGTCACAGAAAATGATGAAGCGTTCCGGCCGATTCTCGACCAGGTCGACGATGTCGGGCAGATCGACGAGATCGTGTTTTTCCACCTCGATGATCCGCAAGCCGTCAGCGGCATACTCGTTGAGCAATGCCTTGATCAGCGACGATTTGCCCGAGCCACGCGCGCCGGTCAGCAATACGTTGTTGGCCGGCTGGCCGGTAACGAACTGGCGGGTGTTGGCGTCGATTCGCGCCTTCTGGTCATCGATGTCCTGCAGATCCTGCAGACGGATAGGGGCTGGACGCGGAACGGCCTGCAGGTAACTGGTGGAGCCGCGCTTGCGCCAGCGGAAGGCGATCGCCGTACTCCAATCGGGAACCGGCGAGGCGGGCGGCAGCAGCGGTTCGATGCGTTCCAGAAGCTTTTCGGCACGGGCAAGAAAGGTGGCAAGTTGCGGAAGGGCGTCGCTCATCGGGGCGGTATACTCGGTAGATCAGGAAACATCGAACTCTAGCTAAACCATGACCAAAAGCCAAACAAGAATCCTGCCGCGCGGACTGACCGTTCTGCTCGGCATCCTGCTTTCCGCCTGCGCCACCGTGAAGGAACCGGTCGTCGCCACCTGCCCGGTCTGCCCCGTCTGCCCTGGCGTACCAGCCGTTGAAGCGCCGCCGCCGGCCAAGCCGCTGCAAGCGGCCCGCTGGGAGGATCTGCCGGGGTGGAGCGACGACGACCTTGCGGCCGCCTGGCCGGTGTTCCTGCAATCCTGCCGGGGGATGACCAGCAAGCCGCACTGGCCGCAGTGGCAAGCGGTTTGCGACGCGGCGCGCAGTTTGCCGGGCAAGGACGCGCGGGCCATCCGCCAGTTCTTCGAAAGCCGCTTTGCGCCTTACCTGCTGACTAATCCGGACGGCTCGACCCAAGGCATGGTGACCGGCTACTACGAGCCATTGCTGCGCGGTGCTCTCTCCCGGAGTGCCAGGCATCCCTATCCAGTACTGGGCGTACCGCCCGACCTGCTTACCATCGACTTGTCGGACGTGCTGCCCGATCTCAAGAACATGCGCTTGCGCGGCCGCCTGGTCGGCAACCGCGTCGTACCCTATTACTCGCGTGCCGAGATCACTGAACGCGGCCTGGAAAAGGCGTTCCCGGAACGCGTCCTGCTCTGGGTGGATGACGCGGTCGAGCTGTTCTTTCTGCAGATTCAGGGCTCGGGGCGCGTGAAACTGCCGGACGGCCGCTTTGTGCGTCTCGGCTATGCCGACCAGAATGGCCATCCCTACAAGGCGATCGGACGGGTACTCGCCGATCGGGGCGAGATTCCCATCGAGCAGGTCTCGATGCAGAACATCCAGGCCTGGGCGCGAGCCAACCCGGCGCGCCTGGGCGAATTGCTCAACACCAACCCCAGCTACGTGTTTTTCCGCGAGATGCCGCTCAAGGGGAACGGCGAAGAAGGGCCGCAAGGTGCCCTCGGCGTGCCGCTGACCCCGGGACGCAGCATTGCCGTCGATGTGCGCCATGTCCCGTTGGGGGCGCCGGTATTTCTCGCGACGACGCGGCCGAATTCGAGCGAGCCGCTTGTGCGACTGATGCATGCACAAGACACGGGCGGGGCGATACGCGGTGTGGTGCGTGCCGACTATTTCTGGGGATTTGGCCCGGAGGCCGGCGCAGAAGCAGGGCGAATGAAGCAGTCCGGGCAGATGTGGGTGCTTCTGCCGCGAGACGCAGCGCCAAAATAGCGATCTTCTTGCGGACAGACTTTCCCCCTCGCTATTTCTTTCTGAATGAAGATCAAGCCTGCTTTTTCCGGCGAAGTACGCTGAATGCCTTCATGCTGCGAAAACCCCGGGAAAATCCGGCAAAACGCCGGCAAGTTGCGCTCAAGATCGCCGAAGTTGAAAAAAATGTCCTGTGTTTTCAATAGCATCTTGACGGCACGTTAGCGTCAGGATGTTTCAATCCTGCTACACTCGCGCCGCTCCAGAGGGATGGCTGAAAACAACAAGCGAAATTCGGCTTTCCTCGCGGAACAAGGGACGGCGCATGCCGACAACGCGCCGCGATGCAATTCCGTGATAGTCCATGACATAGAAAAGGGAGTACCTCCATGTCGTTCATGCAACGCATCGTTGATTTTTTCTCCAGGAAATCGACCGTAACCCAAGGTGGTGGCGAAAAGGCCATCAGCAAACAGAAAGCCGGCGGCAAGATGACCGCCCGTGAGCGCATCGCCGCATTGCTCGATGAAGGCTCGTTCCACGAGTACGACTTGTTCGTCGAGCACAAGTGCCAGGATTTCGGCATGGACGGCAAGGAACTGGCCGCCGACGGCGTCGTCACCGGCTCGGGTACGATCAACGGCCGTCCGGTGTGCATCTACGCGCAGGACTTCACCGTTGCTGGCGGCTCGCTGGGCCTGATGCACGCGCGCAAGATCACCAAGGTGATGGACCACGCGATCAAGATGGGCGTGCCGATCATCGGC
The DNA here is from genome assembly GCF_059569095.1 of Propionivibrio pelophilus DSM 12018. NCBI lineage: Bacteria > Pseudomonadati > Pseudomonadota > Betaproteobacteria > Rhodocyclales > Rhodocyclaceae > Propionivibrio > Propionivibrio pelophilus. The sequence goes on from NZ_JCANUT010000068.1 coordinate 17,230, forward strand.
ATCAACGATTCGGGCGGCGCGCGCATCCAGGAAGGCGTCAACGCGCTGGCCGGCTACGGCGAAATCTTCTACCGCAACACGCTGGCGTCCGGCGTCGTGCCGCAGATCTCCGTCATCCTCGGGCCGTGCGCCGGCGGTGCCGTGTATTCGCCCGCGCTGACCGACTTCGTCTTCGTCGTCGACAAGATTTCCAAGATGTTCATCACCGGGCCGGAGGTGGTGAAGACCGTCCTCGGCGAGGAAATCTCGATGGAAGACCTCGGCGGCGCCCGCGTGCAGGCCGAAACGGCCGGCAACGCGCACTTCTTCTCGAACAGCGAGGAAGAGTGCTTTGCCAGCATCCGCCAACTGGTCGGCTACCTGCCGGACAACAGCCGCAACAAGGCCGCCTTGCTCGAACAGAAGGCCCCGAAGGCCAGCTACAAGATCGAGGAGCTGATCCCGAAGGATTCGAAGATCCCGTTCGACGTGCGCGACATCGTCCGCTCCATCGTCGACGACTCCGAATTCTTCGAAGTGCAGGAACTGTTCGCCCCGAACGCGATCATTGGTTTCGGCCGGATCAACGGCGAGACGGTCGGCATCATCGGCAACCAGGCGCTGTATCTGGCCGGCGTGCTGGACATCGACGCCTCCGACAAGATCGCCCGCTTCATCCGCTTCTGCGACGCGTTCAACATTCCGCTGCTGACGCTGGTGGACATCCCGGGCTACCTGCCGGGCTCCGACCAGGAACACGCCGGCGTCATCCGCCACGGCGCCAAGGTGCTGTACGCCTACAGCGAAGCCAGCGTGCCGAAGATCACCGTGATCCTGCGCAAGGCCTACGGCGGCGGCTACATCGCGATGTGCTCGAACCACCTGCGCGCCGACTTCGTCTTCGCCTGGCCGACCGCCGAAATCGCCGTGATGGGCCCGGAGGGCGCGGCGAACATCATCTTCCGCAGCGAGATCATGGCCGCCGAGAACCCGGACGAGATGCGCAAGCTGAAGGTCAAGGAATACACCGACAAGTTCGCCAACCCGTACGTGGCGGCATCGAGCGGCTACGTCGATGCGGTGATCACGCCGGAGGAAACCCGCGCCTACGTCGCGCATGCCCTGCAGCTGACGCGCAACAAGCAGGAAGCGCGGCCGGAGCGCAAGCACGGCGTGCCACCGTTCTGAGCGGAGGACGACCATGAGCGAACAGCAACAATTCTGCGAGATCGCCCTCGAAGGCGGCACCTACGAGGCGCGCGCGACGAAGAAGTTCCTGCAGCGCAAGCCGTACGAGAAGCACGACCCGCGTGTCATCAAGGCGCTGATCCCGGGCGTCGTCGCCGAGATCGGCTGCAGCGCCGGGCAGGCGGTGAAGCAGGGCGACACGCTGATGATTCTCGAAGCGATGAAGATGCTCAACCGCATCAAGGCGCCGGTCGACGGCACCGTCAAGGCGATCAACGTCGCCGCGGCGGAGAAGGTGACCAAGGGTCAGGTGCTGATCGAGATCGCCTGAAAAACGCGGATCGCCAATCGGCATAGGGGGCAGCCCTTATAGGCTGCGCCCCTGCCACACCACCCGGCATGCGGGTCCGCACCGGGCGGTTCGAGAAGTTGAGGTCATGAGAGACGAGGAACTCCGAGTCGATCAAAGTAGGCAATGGTCAGTACCGTTTTCAGTAGCCGATCGGCATTTCGCCAGTAGCTACGTGCATTTCCAGCCACCCTGCACGCCACAACTTCCGGCGCACCGAGGGCTTTTAATTCCCGATACATTGTCGTGCCGCGCTTCCAGTGCTTGAGTTGTATTGCCCGCAAACCAATCGTTCGCACAATGACTCTCGATTTGAGAGGCGGATACCAGAAGAA